>NZ_JBSFDA010000002.1:0-216305 GCF_053593675.1 Streptomyces sp. NPDC002156
TCTCGACCTCCTCGGCGGTGAGGGGGAGCGGCGTCTTGTCGCGCAGCGCACTCCACTCGGCACGGGTGAGGTCGACGTAGGGAGTCGCCTCCGGCACCGACTGGGCGCCCATGCCCAGCCCGGTCAGCCGGTCCATCAGGAGCGCCACGGCGGCCATGAAGTCCATCTGGCTGCGCGGCTGCCCGGAGTCCGTGAAGTACGCGGGACGCTCCGCGAGCAGCTCCAGACCGCGCGCCTCGTTCCCGGTCAGCGCGCAGAACTCGACGTGGTCTGCGTACGCGCCCCGCATGCTCTCCATGGGCCGGACCAGCCGGAAGCCGCGGAGGTGGTGCGCGCGCGCCTCGTCCAGGCGGCCGAGCCGCAGCAGCGGGCCCAGGGAGGACGCCAGGACGGTGTGCGGCTCGTGGGCGCATGTGAACTCGCCCTCCAGGACCGGCCGCCACAGGTCGAGCGCCTCCGCGTCCGCGCCCCGCTCGGCCTGCCACCAGCCCTGGCTGTGCAGTTCGCAGGCATGGCAGTCGGCCATGCTGTCGCGGTCGGCGGCCAGCCAGGCCGCGTACGCCCGTTCGGCCCGCGCAAGATCGCCGACATGCGCGGCCACACTGAACTCGGCGCCGCGCACGGCCCGTTCGGAGTGCCCGGCGAGCCGGTAGCGGTGCTCCATCTCGCCGAGCCACTTCTCGATGGAGGCCAGCGGGATGTGCGGCTGGTCCAGCATGCCCGCGGTCATCCACTTGAAGACCCAGTGCAGCGTGTGGACCTCGTACTCGTCGAAGTCCTCGGGCCGCTCGTCCCACATGCGCAGCAGACGCGCGAAGGGGACGAACATCCGGTCCTTCTCGGAGCTGTAGTTGTAGGCCTTCAGCTGGTGCCCGAGCGCCTCGATCACGGCGAGCGGGATGTTCAGCTTCTCGGCCTCGGCCAGCAGCTGCTCCGCGCGCGCGTTGCGGGCCGGTCCCTCGGGCTGCTCGGCGTTGAGTGCCATGGCCTCGCGGAGCGCGTCGAAGTCCTTGATCTCGTTCATCGCCGGCCGTCCTCCGTGGGCTCCGTGGGATCGCTGTGGGTGGCCCACTCCAGGAGGCCGATGAACGCACGGTTCAGCAGCGCGGAGTCCGCGGGCCGCAGCGGGCGCTGCGCCATGAGCAGCGCCTGTCCGTACAGGGACTCCGTGGCGGTGCCGATCAGTTCCGGGTCGTCCAGGGAACTGATCCTCCGGATCAGCGGGTTGAGATGGTTGAGCACCAGCCGCGCGCGCGGGGCGCTGCCCCGCAGCGAGCCGAGGATGCCGGCCCACAGGTCGTCGGCCTGCTCGGCGGCCTCCGCGCGGGCCTGCTCGTGCCGGGCCGCCCGGTCGTCCAGGTGCAGCGCGGGCACCGACAGCGGATGGAAGGCGCGCAGGACGACATCGCACCCCAGGGGGTCGAGTTTGGCCCGCGCGGCCCCCAGGAACGCCGCCAGAGCCAGCTCCTCGGCCGGGTCGACGGCGTCCAGGTGGGCGGTCACGGTGTCGGCGTCCAGCTCGGCGACCACGGTCCCCGGGCGCACCGACGGCAGCGCCTCGATCAGCTCGCTGTCGTACGTGTAGCCGCCGTTGACGACACCGACGCCCTGCGCTGACGCGATCGGCGCGACCTGCCGGTACTCCTCGACGCTCCGGGTGAAGTGCACCACCGGGTGCCGCTGCGCGAACTCCTCCAGGGACAGCTGCCCGTCGGTCGTCTCGAAGGGGAGCCACGGCAGCATCGTGCGCAGCATCTCCTTGTCGTGCCTGGCCAGGGACTTGACGCCCAGGTGGTGCACCGACAGGAACGCGGACAGCCGCTCCGGATCACCGGCGGCGAGCCCGGTCAGCCAGGAGCGAATCCTTTCCCCCAACGCCTCGCGTACGGCGGCCAGCGTCTCGTCCTCGTACAGCGACTCACGCGAAGCCGTCGGCCGCAGACTGTCCGTGTCCAGCACGCACCGCACGAAGAACGCCCAGTCGGGCAGCAGCTGTTCGGCCCGCTCGGTGAGCAGCATGCCCTTCAGATGCACGCGGTGACTCGCGCGCTGCGCCGGACTCACCGAGGACGGCAGGACGTACGCCACCCCGCGGATCCCCGCGAGCGGCACGTCCAGGTCGATCGAGTCCAGCGGCGAGAACCCGAACAGGTCGTGACAGTGCCGCTGAAGGGCCACCCTCCGGGTGGCGGGCGACGGGTACGGACGGTTCCAGGGCGCGGGCAGATCGGTGACGGCCTCGTCGCCCACCCGCACGTCGTACGGCAGCAGCGACCCGAAGTCCCGCGCCAGCGCCAGCACCCGCTCCGCGGTGAGCCACTCGCCGGCCCCGGGCCGCGCCACCAGGTGCACGGTGGTGCCCGGTTCGGTCCTGGCGTCGTCGGGCAGCGTACGCACGGTGTACGAACCGTCGTCCGCGGCCGTCCACTCCACGGGCGGCGCGTCCGGCGTACGGGCGCTGCGGCTGACGACCCTGATCCGCTCGGCCACGACGAAACAGGCCAGCAGCCCGATCCCGAACTGGCCGAGGAACTCCGAACGCGCCTCCTGGATGTCGCCGGGGTCCGCCCGCTTGGAACTGCGGCCGATGGTCGCCAGCAGGTTGTGCACGTCCGCCTCGGTGAGACCGACCCCGGAGTCCTCGACCCGCAGGGTGCCGCCCTCCGCGTACAGCCGCACCCGCGCCGGGGCGTCGGGCTGCTCCGCGCGCCGGGCGGTGATCGCGTCCACGGCGTTCTGCAGCAGCTCGCGCAGGTAGACCTTGGGGCTGGAGTAGAGGTGATGGGAGAGCAGGTCCACGAGGCCGCGCAGGTCGACCTGGAACGTATGCGGTGACTGGGATGCCTGGGATGACTGTGAGGTCTGGGAGTCCATCGTCGCAGCGCCGGAGGGGGGACCAGGTTCTGGCGACGGCGCGGGGTCGGGCGGTCCCGGTGAGGCGGTGACCGCGGGGGATGGCCGGGCGCGCCATCCTAGGCCCCGAACGAGCCGTCTGACCAGCGGATTCGCTATACGTATACGGGAATGTCAGTGGTGTGGTGTGCAATGGATCTCGTGCCCGCACTGGAAGAACCACTGAAGCAACCACTGAAATCAGTGCTCGGCCCCGCCACCGCGAAGGTGATGGCCGAGCACCTCGGCCTGCACACCGTCGGCGACCTCCTGCACCACTATCCGCGCAGGTACGAGGAGCGGGGCCAGCTCACCCACCTGGCCGACCTCCCCATGGACGAACACGTGACGGTGGTCGCCCAGGTGGCCGACGCACGCCTGCACACCTTCGCCTCCTCGAAGGCCCGGGGCGGCAAGGGCCAGCGCCTGGAAGTCACCATCACGGACGGCAGCGGCCGGCTCCAACTGGTCTTCTTCGGCCACGGTGTCCACAAACCCCACAAGGAACTCCTCCCCGGCACCCGCGCACTGTTCGCGGGCAAGGCGTCGGTCTTCAACCGCCGCCTCCAACTCGCCCATCCGGCGTACGAGTTGCTGCGGGGGGACACCGACGAGGCGGCGGAGACGGTCGATTCCTGGGCGGGCGCACTGATCCCGCTGTACCCCGCCACGGCGAAGCTGGAGTCCTGGAAGATCGCCAAGTCGCTGCAGACGGTGTTGGACCTCGCCCAGGAGGCCGTCGACCCCCTGCCCCCCTCCCTCCGGGAGGGCAGGGGCCTCGCCACCCTCCCCGAGGCGCTCCTGAAGATCCACCGCCCGCACACCAAGGCGGACATCGAGGACGCGCGCACCCGCCTCAAGTGGGACGAGGCGTTCGTCCTCCAGATCGCTCTGGCACGCCGCCGCCACGCGGACGCCCAACTCCCGGCGGTCCCCCGCAGACCGACCCCGGACGGCCTCCTCACCGCCTTCGACGCGAAGTTGCCCTTCACCCTCACGGAGGGCCAGCAAAAGGTCTCCAAGGAGATCTTCGACGACCTGGCGGCGGAACACCCGATGCACCGTCTGCTCCAGGGGGAGGTCGGTTCGGGCAAGACGATGGTGGCCCTGCGCGCCATGCTCGCCGTCGTCGACGCGGGCGGTCAGGCCGCGATGCTCGCGCCCACCGAGGTGCTCGCCCAGCAGCACCACCGGTCGATCACCGAGATGATGGGGGAGTTGGCCGAGGGCGGCATGCTCGGCGGCGCGGACAAGGCCACCAAGGTGGTCCTCCTGACGGGCTCCATGGGCACCGCGGCCCGCCGCCAGGCGCTCCTCGACCTCGTCACCGGCGAGGCGGGGCTCGTGATCGGCACGCACGCGCTGATCGAGGACAAGGTCCAGTTCCACGACCTCGGCCTGGTGGTGGTCGACGAACAGCACCGCTTCGGCGTAGAACAGCGCGACGCTCTGCGCGGCAAGGGCAAACAGCCCCCGCATCTGCTGGTGATGACCGCCACCCCCATTCCCCGTACGGTCGCCATGACCGTCTTCGGCGACCTGGAGACCTCGGTCCTGGACCAGCTGCCGGCAGGCCGCTCGCCCATCGCCAGCCATGTCGTTCCGGCCGCCGACAAGCCCCATTTCCTGGCGCGCGCGTGGGAGCGCGTGCGCGAGGAGGTCGAGGGCGGGCATCAGGCGTACGTGGTCTGCCCACGCATCGGGGACGAGGAGGACGACCCGAAGAAGGCGGGCAAGAAGAAGCCGTCCCCCGAGGACGAGGCCGAGAAGCGCCCGCCGCTCGCCGTGGTGGAGGTGGCCGAGCAACTCACCCGGGGGCCACTCCAGGGGCTGAAGGTCGAGATCCTGCACGGCCGGATGCACCCCGACGACAAGGACGCGGTGATGCGCCGCTTCGCCGCCGGGGAGACGGACGTCCTGGTGGCCACGACGGTCATCGAGGTCGGCGTCAACGTGCCCAACGCGACCGCCATGGTGATCATGGACGCCGACCGTTTCGGCGTCTCCCAGCTCCACCAGCTCCGCGGCCGCGTCGGCCGAGGCTCGGCGGCCGGCCTCTGCCTCCTGGTCAGCGAGATGCCCGAGGCGAGCGCGGCCCGCCAGCGCCTCAACGCCGTCGCGGCCACCCTCGACGGCTTCGAACTCTCCCGCATCGACCTGGAACAACGCAGAGAGGGCGACGTCCTGGGCCAGGCCCAGTCGGGCGCCCGCACATCCCTCCGCATGCTCACGGTCATCGACGACGAGGAAATCATCGCGGAGGCAAGGGAGGAGGCGGCGGCGGTCGTAGCGGCAGACCCGGACCTGGAGAACCTCCCGGGCCTACGCACGGCACTGGACGCCCTGCTGGACGAGGAGAGGGAGCAGTACCTGGACAAGGGGTGAGCCATTTTCTCTCCGCCCAGGGGCAGCGCGCCCCAAAGGGGCGCGGGGCTGTGACATTTGCGGCTCCGCCGCGTGGGCGCGACCAGCCCCCACCGGCCCGCAGTCGCCAACACCACAACGCACCCCCCACCCCCTCCTGCGAAACTGAACCCGCAACCACCTCACGGCCACGGACAGAGGACCCCAGATGACCCGCGTGATCGCCGGCACAGCCGGCGGACGACGCCTAGCCGTCCCGCCGGGCACCGGCACACGCCCCACATCGGACCGCGCCCGAGAGGGCCTCTTCTCCACCTGGCAGGCACTCCTGGGCGGCCCCCTGGACGGCGAACGGGTCCTCGACCTGTACGCGGGCTCGGGCGCCGTAGGCCTGGAGGCGCTCAGCCGCGGCGCAGGCCACACCCTCCTCGTGGAGGCCGACCCCCGCGCCGCCCGCATCGTCCGCGAGAACGTCAAGTCGCTCGGGCTGCCCGGCGCCGAGGTCAGGGCGGGCAAGGCGGAACAGGTTGTTCAGACGGCGTCCACACAGCCGTACGACATCGTCTTCATCGACCCGCCGTACGCCGTCCCGGACGACGATCTTCGCGAGATCCTGCTCACACTCCGGGCGGGGGGCTGGCTCGCGGCCGAAGCCCTCGTCACCGTGGAGCGCAGCACCAGAGGCGGCGAATTCGGGTGGCCGGACGGCTTCGAAGCGCTCCGGGCCCGTCGCTACGGCGAGGGAACGTTTTGGTACGGTCGCGCCGCCTCTACGTGCGAAGACGCACGATGACCGGACCGGAGAGCGAGGGATCACTAGTGCGCCGCGCCGTCTGTCCCGGGTCGTTCGACCCGATCACCAACGGACACCTCGACATCATTTCCCGTGCCTCCCGTCTGTACGACGAGGTCTATGTCGCGGTCATGATCAACAAGTCCAAGAAGGGCCTGTTCGAGATCGACGAGCGGATCGACCTGATCCGCCAGGTCACCGCCGAGTTCGGAAACGTCCGGGTCGAGTCCTTCCACGGCCTCCTCGTCGACTTCTGCAAGCAGCGCGACATCCCGGCCATCGTCAAGGGCCTGCGAGCCGTCAGCGACTTCGACTACGAACTCCAGATGGCCCAGATGAACAACGGTCTGTCCGGCGTGGAGACGCTCTTCGTGCCGACCAACCCCACCTACAGCTTCCTGTCCTCCTCGCTGGTCAAGGAGGTGGCCGCCTGGGGCGGGGACGTCTCCCACCTCGTACCGCCGCTCGTCCTGGAAGCCCTCGACGGCCGCCTCAAGAAGGACTGACCGACGCACTGGCCGACGGGCTGACGAAGAACTGACAAACCGTCACTCGGTGTCGGGCGGGGCGACAGGAGTCGTACAGTCGACCCCGTCCGTCTTCATCACAGCTGTAGAGAGTGGCGAGCACACGGTGGACGTGCAACAGAAGCTCGACGAGATCGTCTCCTCGGTCTCCAGTGCCCGGTCGATGCCCATGTCGGCCTCGTGCGTGGTCAACCGCGCCGACCTTCTCGCGATGCTGGAAGAGGTGCGCGCGGCCCTGCCCGGCTCCCTCGCACAGGCACAGGAGCTGATCGGCGACCGGGAGCACATGGTCGAGCAGGCCCGTCAGGAGGCCGACCGGATCATCCGGACCGCCCATGAGGAGCGCGGCTCGCTGATCTCCGACACGGAGGTCGCCCGCCGCTCCCAGAACGAGGCGGACCGCATCCTCGCCGAGGCCCGCAAGGAGGCCGAGGACGTCCGCGCCGAGGCCGACGACTACGTCGACTCCAAGCTCGCCAACTTCGAGGTCGTCCTCACCAAGACCCTCGGCTCCGTCGGCCGCGGCCGCGAGAAGCTCCTCGGCACCGGCCCCGGCCTCGACGAGCAGGGGTACGAGGACGAGGACGCCCCCGAGCGCAGCCACGACCCCGAGACCCTGCGCCTCAACGCCGACAAATACGTCGACGTGAAGCTCGGCGCCTTCGAGGCCGTCCTCGCCAAGACCCTGGAGGCCGTCGGCCGCGGCCGGCAGACCCTGCACGGCCGTATCGCCTCCGACGACCTCGGCGCCCTCGGCCAGGACGACGACGGCAGCCCCAGGCAGCACACCAGCGACGCCGACTACCTCGCCGACCTCGCCGACTCCCCGGACTCCCTGGGGGAACAGCCCCGGGCGGCAGAGATCCCGGCCCAGCAGCAGTACGGCCAGCAGGACCAGTACGGGTACCAGCAGCCCGCCGACCCGTACGGCGGCTACCAGCAGGCGTACGCCCAGCAGCAGGACCCCTACGGCTACCAGTCGGCCGACCCTTACGCCTACCAGGGGTACGACGGTCAGCAGGCCGCCTACGACCCCGCCCAGGTCCAGCAGGGGCACGTCCAGCCGGAACAGCAGCAGCCGCATCAGCCGCACGCCCTCGACGAGACCAGCTTCTTCGACACGACCATGATCAGCGCCGAGCAGCTGCGCGCCTACGAACAGGGTCGCGGCGGGCAGTAAGTGCCCGCGCGGGGACCGGATTGGGCCGTGGGCGGAAGGTCCAGTATCCTGGCTCTTCGGTCGCGTGTACCTCTGCGATCACCGCTGCCCGGAAGACGGGCGGCCGAGCATCGAAGATCGAAAGCAGGAATGGCTCTGAACGCCCGCCTCGACCACCGCAACCCTCTTGTGTTCGACACACACGAGCTGGGGCGGCGTCCTGGCGCGCTGCAGCGCCTGACCCGTGAGATCGACGCTCCCAAGGACTTCGGTCTCGCGGGAGTCATCGGAGTGCCGGAAGGCGCGCCGGTGGAGCTCGAACTCCGCCTGGAGTCGGTCATGGAAGGTGTGCTTGTCACAGGCACCGCCCGTGCACGCGCCAAGGGGGAGTGCGTAAGGTGTCTGGAGCCGCTCGAGCAGCAGCTCGAAGCGGATTTCCAGGAGATGTTCTCGTACCCTGACGCCGACGACCGGGGCCGTGTGAAAGCGGAGCCGGCCGACGACGCCGAGGAAGACGAGGACACGCTCTTCATCGAGGACGGCTTGTTCGACCTCGAACCCGTGCTGCGTGATGCGGTGGTGCTCGCACTGCCGATGCAGCCGGTGTGCCAGGACGACTGCCCCGGCCTGTGCTCCCAGTGCGGAGCCCGGCTGGCGGACGACCCGGACCACCACCATGATGCCGTCGACATCCGTTGGGCGGCACTGCAGGGACTCGCAGGTTCACTCGAACCCGGCGAGAAGGACGAGATCAGCGGCGCCGACGCGGAAGCGGGCGTCGACGAGAAGCAGGAGAAGTAGCCGTGGCTGTTCCGAAGCGGAAGATGTCGCGCAGCAACACGCGCCACCGCCGGTCGCAGTGGAAGGCTGCGGTCCCCACCCTGGTTGCGTGCGAGCGTTGCCAGGAGCCCAAGCTGCAGCACATCGCGTGCCCGTCTTGCGGCACTTACAACAAGCGCCAGGTCCTCGAGGTCTGAGCGGCTGGTGAGAGGCTTCATGTCTGACGCCCAGGCGGACTCGACCGCCAAGAAAAAAACGGCGGACACGGCCTCGTCCCACACGCTTCTGGAAGGGCGGCTCGGCTACCAGCTGGAGTCCGCCCTTCTGGTGCGTGCACTGACCCACCGTTCGTACGCGTACGAGAACGGCGGTCTGCCCACCAACGAGCGGCTGGAGTTCCTCGGGGACTCCGTGCTCGGCCTGGTGGTCACGGACACGCTGTACCGCACCCACCCCGACCTCCCAGAAGGCCAGTTGGCCAAGCTGCGGGCCGCGGTGGTCAATTCTCGTGCGCTCGCGGAGGTGGGCCGTGGGCTCGAACTCGGCTCCTTCATCCGGCTCGGCCGCGGTGAAGAGGGCACGGGCGGGCGGGACAAGGCGTCCATCCTCGCCGACACCCTCGAAGCGGTGATCGGCGCTGTCTATCTCGACCAGGGTCTCGACGCGGCGGGCGAACTCGTCCACCGTCTCTTCGACCCGCTGATCGAGAAGTCCTCGAATCTCGGTGCCGGCCTGGACTGGAAGACCAGTCTCCAGGAACTCACCGCGACCGAAGGGCTCGGTGTTCCCGAGTACCTGGTCACGGAGACCGGTCCGGACCATGAGAAGACCTTCACTGCTGCCGCCCGCGTCGGAGGCGTCTCGTACGGCACCGGCACCGGCCGCAGCAAGAAGGAGGCGGAGCAGCAGGCTGCGGAGTCGGCCTGGCGTTCCATCCGTGCTGATGCGGATGAACGTGCCAAAGCGGCTGCCGAGGCTGCCTCTGTTGAGGCCGCGGTGCCTGTTGAGGAGGACGTGGAGGCGTCTTCCTCGACCTCTGCCTGAGGTTGCTCGCGTGCACCAGTGCTTGTCCCTGGCGGGGCTTGCACTGGTGTTTTCGGTTGTTCTTCGACTGCGGGCCGGTGGGGGCTTGTCGCGCAGTTCCCCGCGCCCCTAAAGAACGGGGGTTTCCTGTGCCTGAGTTGCCTGAAGTTGAAGTTGTTCGGCGGGGGCTTGCTCGGTGGGTTGCCGAGCGGATCGTTGCCGATGCCGAGGTGTTGCATCCTCGGGCCGTGCGGCGGCATCTTGCCGGGGCCGACGACTTCACTCACCGCCTCAAAGGGCATCGCATCGGTGCGCCCAGTCGGCGCGGCAAGTATCTGTGGCTGCCGCTGGAGGACAGCGGGCAGTCGGTGCTCGCGCATCTCGGGATGAGTGGGCAGCTGCTCGTTCAGCCGAACGACGCCGTCGATGAGAAGCATCTGCGGATTCGGGTGCGGTTCGCCGACGACCTCGGTACCGAGCTGCGGTTCGTCGATCAACGCACCTTTGGTGGGCTGTCGTTGCACGACAACACGCCCGACGGGCTGCCCGACGTCATCGCCCACATCGCGCGCGACCCCCTCGACCCGCTGTTCGACGACGAGGCCTTTCACCAGGCGCTGCGCCGGAAGCGTACGACCATCAAACGGGCCCTGCTCGACCAGTCGTTGATCAGCGGTGTCGGCAACATCTACGCGGACGAGGCCCTTTGGCGGTCCCGCGTCCACTACGAACGTCCGACCGCCGGCTTCACCCGGCCGCGCACGGCCGAACTCCTGGGCCATGTACGGGATGTGATGAACGCGGCGCTGGCCGTTGGCGGCACGAGTTTCGACAGTCTGTATGTCAACGTCAATGGCGAATCGGGGTACTTCGACCGCTCGCTCGACGCGTACGGACGCGAGGGACTGCCGTGCAAGCGGTGTGCGACGCCGATGCTCCGCCGTCCCTGGATGAACCGGTCCAGCTACTTCTGTCCGAAGTGTCAGAGAGTCCCGCGCGCGGTGTCGTAGCGTTCCCGAGCCGCCAGTACGGAGTCCATGCGGCCCTCCACGCAGTGGATGAGCGACAGCAGGCGCTCGGCGACCTCGTGGCCCAGGGGGGTCAGTTCGTAGTCCACGCGGGGCGGGTTCGTCGGCTGGGCCTCGCGGTGGACCAGGCCGTCGCGCTCCAGGGCCTGGAGAGTCTGGGAGAGCATCTTCTCGCTCACGCCGTCGACACGGCGGCGCAGCTCGTTGAAGCGGAGCGAGCCCTCCTGGAGGGCGCCGAGCGTGAGCGCGCCCCAGCGGCCCGTGACGTGTTCCAGCGTGCCGCGCGACGGACACGCCTTGGCGAACACGTCGTAGGGGAGGTTCTGCTCCTCCGTGGCGTTCATCATGACTCCAGCGTACGCGAGCGCAGCGCTGACCTGAAGATTGCGCTAACCAATGGTTAGCGCAATCCTCGGTCGCTCAGCCGGTTCTGCCGGTCAGTAGCCGAAGTCCTGCGTCCACCAGGGGCCGCCCGAGCCGAAGTGGACACCCACTCCCAGCGTCTTGAAGTCGCAGTTCAGGATGTTCGCCTTGTGGCCGGGGCTGTTCATCCAGGCCTCCATCACCGCGGCCGCGTCGGCCTGGCCCCGGGCGATGTTCTCGCCGCCGAGGCTGGTGATGCCGGCCTTGTCCGCACGGTCCCAGGGCGAGAGGCCGTCGGGGTCGGTGTGGTCGAAGAAGTCCCGGGCGGCCATGTCGTCGCTGAACGCCTCCGCCAGCTCTCGCAGGGCGCTGTTCGCCGCCACCGCGCTGCAGCCGACCTTCGCCCGCTCCTCGTTGACGAGCTTGAGCACCTCAGCCTCGGCGGCGGCCTCCGCGGTCACCGTGATCGGGGCGGAGGACTGCTGCTTCTCCTTCGACTTCGTCGGCGTGGGCGTCGGAGTCGCCTTCGGTTCCTTGGTGGGAGTGGCCGAGGGCTTCTTCGGCGGGGCCTCGGTCGTCGGGGCCGCCGACGCGGTCGACGTCGAGGGGGAGGGAGACGGGGACGAGGTGTCGCGGTCTGCGTCGCGGCTCGTCGACGTACCGCTGTCGCGGTCTGTGTCTGCGTTGCCTGACGTGCCGCCCTGCTGGGTCTCGTCGTTCGTCGGGGAGTCCGCGGCCTGCACCTTGTCGCCGTTGCTGCCGCCGCCGCCGAGCGTGTACTTGTCACCGCCGCCGGGCAGCACGCCCGTGGCGACCGCGACCGTGCCCAGGGCTACCGCCGCGGAGACGCCGAGAAGGCCCGTACGGATCGGCCTGGACGACCGCTTCTTGCGGCGGCGCGTACCCCCGGCGCCCAGTCCGTCGAAGGGGCTGTCGCCGTTCAGTGCCCCGTGGGCGCCGGTGTCGTCCGGGGCGAAGAGGTAGGCGTTGCTCTTCGCGTAGGCCTCGGAGTGTGCCTCGGGGTTGAGATAAGGGGCGATGCCCACGGTCGTGGGCGCGTCCTCCCACAGCGTGCTGTAGGCGGTGTGCGGAGTGTGTGTGGGCGGGACCTGGGAGTCGTACGGTCCGTGATCGGATCCGTGACCACCCGTGCCCGAATCGTATGTTTCCGTGACCCCCGTGGCGCGACCCGTGGTGGCGCGGCCGGCGGCGGAGCGTCGGTGGCGTCCCATGTTTTGGCCTTCCTCGTCCTTGCGGTCCGGGTAACTCACTCGATCGAGTGAGTTTCATATGAGATTCGTTGGGTGGGGACGGTACCCCATGGCGCAAGGGGAGGAAGTGCTGAGAGAGACATTGGCCCGTTAGCGTGCACCCATGAACGAGGATGTACGGCTGGTCGCCTGGGTGCGCGGACGCGTCCAGGGTGTGGGTTTCCGCTGGTTCACGCGGGCGAAGGCCCTGGAGATCGGCGGCCTGAGTGGTTTTGCTCTCAATTTGGACGACGGACGTGTGCAAGTGGTCGCGGAAGGTCCGCGTCCGGGCTGTGAAGGACTGCTCGACTGGCTGCGGGGGAGCGACACGCCCGGCCGCGTGGACGGCGTCACCGAGATCTGGGACACACCTCGCCGGATCTACGACGGCTTCGCCATCCGCTGAAGGGGTTCTGTAAAGGGGCCCAGGCGACGGCCCGTGGACATGCCACGCGCACCTGTCCACAGCAGAAACGGCCTGGTGGTTGCCAAGAAGCGCAGGTCGTGGCAGGCTCCGCAGAAAACGCTTGTCGTCACGCCCGCGGGCCCCGCCGGAGTCGCAGCGCCGCCCCACAGGGGCCGTGCGCCACGGTGCCGCCCGCCAATACAGGGCGTGATCGTGTTGACCGTCAAACTTTTTGGTGAGACGCTGAAAGCCCCGCGCACCTTAGCTGTTTGGCATGTAAGAACGGCAGCAAGAACTCCAGAGTGCCAAGCATCGCGGGTGCGATTCCCTCACGACCCACACCGCTTCGGTCGGTCACTCAGTGTGGAGGACCATCAATCATGGCAAAGGCGCTTCTCGGTTACGTCGGCGGCTCTGACCCGCGACTCCTCGCCGAGATGCGACGGCTCCAGCAGCGCGTACAGGACCTGGAATCCGAACTCGGACGCATCCAGGCGGAGAACGACGAGCTGACGGCTGCCGCTTCTCACGACTCGCTTCTCGAGAGCATCGACGCACGCCAGGCGGAGCCCGCGCTCACCTGATCACTGCATCGGTCACGACACGCAGTGGTTGGCTGCCCGTATCAACCGCTAAGTCGTCAGAGTTCAGATTTTCGCCAGAGTATTGCAAGGGACGCTTCGGCGTCCCTTCTTTATTTCCCCCGGTGCTTCGGTACCTGGGTGCTTGTGTGGGTGCCTCGGTGCTTCCTCAAGCGCTTGCACTCTCTTTAACGTCTGGTGTGCCCTGCACGTTCATCCGTGAAACCGCGGGGTATCCGGGGGTTCAGTGTGTGACATAACGGCGGAAGGTAGAGTCCAGCGGCGTGCACCTCAAGGCCCTGACCCTCCGAGGGTTCAAGTCGTTCGCCTCGGCGACCACGCTCCGGTTCGAGCCGGGCATCACGTGTGTCGTGGGGCCCAACGGTTCTGGCAAGTCCAACGTCGTGGACGCGCTCAGCTGGGTCATGGGCGAACAGGGCGCCAAGTCGCTGCGCGGCGGCAAGATGGAGGACGTCATCTTCGCCGGCACGACCGGCCGTCCGCCGCTGGGCCGCGCCGAGGTGTCGTTGACGATCGACAACTCCGACGGCGCGCTGCCCATCGAGTACGCCGAGGTCACCATCACGCGGATCATGTTCCGCAACGGCGGCAGCGAGTACCAGATCAACGGCGACACCTGCCGGCTCCTCGACATCCAGGAACTGCTGTCCGACTCCGGCATCGGACGCGAGATGCACGTCATCGTCGGCCAGGGCCAGCTGGACTCCGTACTGCACGCCGATCCGATGGGCCGCCGCGCCTTCATCGAGGAGGCGGCCGGCGTACTGAAGCACCGCAAGCGCAAGGAGAAGGCGCTGCGCAAGCTGGACGCGATGCAGGCGAACCTCGCCCGTGTCCAGGACCTCACCGACGAACTGCGGCGCCAGCTGAAGCCGCTGGGGCGGCAGGCGGCGGTGGCGCGCAGGGCCGCGGTCATCCAGGCGGACCTGCGCGACTCCCGGCTCCGGCTCCTCGCCGACGACCTCGTACGGCTGCGGGCGGCGCTCCGGACGGAGGTCGCGGACGAGGCCGCGCTCAAGGAACGCAAGGAGGCGGCGGAGGCCGAGCTGAAGAAGGCGCTCCAGAGCGAGGCGCTGCTGGAGGACGAGGTACGGCAGCTCACCCCGCGCCTCCAGCGCGCACAGCAGACCTGGTACGAGCTGTCCCAGCTCGCCGAACGTGTACGCGGCACCGTCTCGTTGGCCGACGCGCGCGTGAAGAGCGCCACCTCCGCCCCCGACGAGGAACGGCGTGGCCGTGAGCCCGAGGACATGGAGCGCGAGGCCGCGCGCATCCGGGAGCAGGAGGCCGAGCTGGAAGCGGCCCTGGAGGCCGCCGAACACGCGCTGGAGGACACGGTCGCGCACCGCGCCGAACTGGAACGCGAACTCGCGGTCGAGGAACGGCGCCTGAAGGACGTGGCCCGCGCGATCGCCGACCGCCGCGAGGGCCTGGCCCGGCTGAACGGCCAGGTCAACGCGGCCCGTTCACGTGCGGCCAGCGCCCAGGCCGAGATCGACCGCCTCGCCGCCGCCCGCGACGAGGCCCAGGCACGTGCGGTCGCCGCCCAGGAGGAGTACGAGATCCTGAAGGCCGAGGTCGACGGCCTAGACGCGGGCGACGCGGACCTGGCGGAACAGCACACCACGGCGAAGGCAACCCTGGCCGACGCGGAAGCGGCCCTCACGGCGGCCCGCGAGGCGGCCACGGCAGCGGAACGTCGGCGCGCCGCCACCCAGGCCCGCCATGAGGCCCTCGCTCTCGGCCTGCGCCGCAAGGACGGCACGGGCGCGCTCCTGGCCGCCCAGGACCGCCTCACGGGCCTGCTCGGCCCGGCGGCCGAACTCCTGACGGTCACCCCGGGCCACGAGGTCGCCGTGGCCGCCGCCTTCGGCGCGGCGGCGGACGCCATCGCGGTGTCGACCCCGGCCGCGGCAGCAGCCGCGATCCGCCTCCTGCGCAAGCAGGACGGGGGGCGCGCTTCGCTGCTGTTGGCGGGGGCGCCTGAGCTGGAGGGCGGTGGGCCGCGGCGGTCCGGGGGTTCGGCGGGGGAGCCGGGTCCGGGTGCGCTTGGCTCGGTGGGTGCTGTGGGGGGCGGTCCGGGGGCTGGTGAGGGGCCGGGTGGCGGCTCGGGTTCTGGGGGCGGTTCGCCGGAGACGGGTGTCCGTGGCTCGGTGAGTCCTGCGGATGGTGTGGGTGCGGGTGGCTCGGCGGCTTCTGGGGATGCCGGTGGGCGGTCGGGGAATGGCTCGGGTTCTGCGGGCGGTTTGCCGGAGGCGGCACCGCGCGTGGCGGGGGAGCCGGGTGCAGGTCCAAGTGACTTGGCGGGCGTTGCGGATACCCACGGAGGGCAGTCGAGTGCCCGGCTCGACCCTGCGGGCGACGAGTCCGGCGGTGGCCTTGGCGCGCGACAGCACGTGGTGGTCCCCGCGCAGGACGGCTCGGCTTTCGGGGGTGTACGCGGTGCCGGCGTCGGCGGTTCGGTCGAGGACGCCGGAATCCGTGCTGGACAGGCGGCCGACGCCGAGGGCCGGTCGGGTGCGGGCGCCGCTCCGGGCAGTGGAACCGCCTCCGGTGATCGTGACGTGGCCCAGAGCAGCGGGCGCGGAGCGCCTCTCCTCGCCGCCGATCTCGTCCGGGGCCCCCTCGAACTCATGCCCGCCGTACGGCGGTTGCTGCGTGGGATCGTCGTTGTGGAGACGCTCGAAGATGCCGAGGAACTGGTGTACGCGCGGCCGGAGTCGACCGCCGTGACCGCCGAAGGGGATCTGCTGGGCGCTCACTTCGCGCACGGTGGGTCCGCCGGGGCGCCGAGCCTGCTGGAGGTGCAGGCCTCCGTCGATGAAGCCGCCGCGCAGCTCGATGAACTGGCCGTGCGGTGCGAGGAGTTGGCCGGGGCGCAGCAGCTCGCCGTGGAGCGGCGCAAGGAGTGTGCCGCGTTCGTCGAGGAGATCGGGGAGCGGCGCAGGGCCGCCGACCGGGAGAAGTCGGCCGTCGCCCAGCAGCTCGGGCGGCTCGCCGGACAGGCCAGGGGCGCCGCCGGAGAGGCCGAGAGGTCCACCGCGGCTGCGGCGCGGGCGCAGGAGGCGCTCGACAGGGCCGTACAGGATGCCGAGGAGCTTGCGGAGCGGTTGGCCGTCGTCGAGGAGATGCCCGTCGAGGAGGAGCCCGACACGGGGGTACGGGATCGGCTCGCCGCCGATGGTGCCAACGCGCGGCAGACCGAGATGGAGGCCCGGCTCCAGGTCCGTACGCACGAGGAGCGGGTGAAGGGGCTGGCCGGACGGGCCGACTCGCTCGACCGGGCCGCCCGTGCCGAACGCGAGGCACGCGCGCGTGCCGAGCAGCGGCGGGCGCGGCTCAGACACGAGGCGGCCGTCGCCGAAGCCGTCGCCTCCGGGGCCCGGCAACTGCTCCTGCACGTCGAGGTGTCGCTCGGGCGGGCCGAGGCCGAGCGGGTCGCCGCCGATGCCGCCAAGGCGCGGCGGGAGCAGGAACTGGCCGCCGCTCGCGGTCAGGGGCGCGATCTCAAGGCCGAACTGGACAAGCTGACGGACTCCGTGCACCGGGGTGAGGTGCTCGGCGCCGAGAAGCGCATGAGGATCGAGCAGCTGGAGACCAAGGCGCTGGAGGAGCTGGGCGTGGAGCCCGAGGGGCTCGTCGACGAGTACGGCCCGCATCAGCTGGTGCCGCCCTCGCCCCCCGCCGAGGGCGAGGAGCTGCCCGAGGACCCGGAGCACCCGCGCAACCAGCCGAAGCAGTTCCACCGGGCCGAGCAGGAGAAGCGCCTCAAGGCGGCCGAGCGGGCCTACCAGCAGCTCGGCAAGGTCAATCCGCTCGCCCTGGAGGAGTTCGCGGCGCTGGAGGAACGCCACAAGTTCCTGAGTGAGCAGCTCGAGGATCTGAAGAAGACGCGCGCCGATCTGCTTCAGGTTGTGAAGGAGGTCGACGAGCGCGTCGAGCAGGTCTTCACCGAGGCGTACCGGGACACGGCCGTGCAGTTCGAGGGTGTCTTCAGCCGGCTGTTCCCCGGCGGTGAGGGGCGGTTGATCCTGACCGACCCCGACAACATGCTCACCACCGGTGTGGATGTGGAGGCCCGGCCCCCTGGCAAGAAGGTCAAGCGGCTCTCGTTGCTCTCCGGTGGCGAGCGCTCACTCACCGCCGTAGCGTTGCTGGTGTCGATCTTCAAGGCTCGGCCGAGCCCCTTCTACGTCATGGACGAAGTCGAGGCGGCCCTCGACGACACCAACCTCCAGCGGCTCATCCGCATCATGCAGGAGCTGCAGGAGGCCTCGCAGCTCATCGTGATCACGCACCAGAAGCGGACGATGGAGGTCGCCGACGCGCTGTACGGCGTCTCCATGCAGGGCGACGGCGTGTCGAAGGTGATTTCACAGCGGCTCCGCTAGTCCGCCGCCCCTCCTCCGCCCCGCGTCCCTCTCCTCTACAACACTTCAAGACTTAAACACAGTCCGGTCACGGGTGCCTCTTTTCTCACACCCGTGGCCCTCTTGACTTAGAAACTTGAAGGAATAGTCTCGGCAACGTCGTTTTTACATTCAGGTACCACCTACCTGGGAGCTGTACGTGACCAGCGCTGAGCAGGCACTCAAGTCAGGAGCCGTGACGGCTCACCCCGAGCACCTCGGGCACGTCATCTTCATCGCGGCGGCGGCCGCGATGGGCGGATTCCTCTTCGGCTACGACAGTGCCGTGATCAACGGCGCGGTCGAGGCCATCCGGGACCGCTACGACATCGGCTCCGCGGCCTTGGCGCAGGTCATCGCCATCGCGCTGATCGGCTGTGCCATCGGTGCCGCCACCGCCGGACGCATGGCCGACCGCATCGGCCGTATCCGCTGCATGCAGATCTCCGCCGTGCTGTTCACGATCAGTGCCGTCGGCTCCGCGCTGCCCTTCTCCCTGTACGACCTCGCCTTCTGGCGGATCATCGGCGGCTTCGCCATCGGCATGGCCTCCGTCATCGGCCCCGCCTACATCGCCGAGGTCGCCCCGGCCGCGTACCGGGGCCGGCTCGGCTCCTTCCAGCAGGCCGCGATCGTCGTCGGCATCGCCATCTCGCAGCTGGTCAACTGGGGCATCCTGAACGCGGCCGGCGGTGACCAGCGCGGCACGCTGCTGGGCGTCGAGGCCTGGCAGGTCATGCTCGGTGTGATGGTCGTACCGGCGGTGCTGTACGGGCTGCTGTCTTTCGCGATCCCCGAGTCGCCGCGCTTCCTGATCTCCGTCGGCCGTGACGAGCGCGCCCGTGAGGTGCTGCGCGAGGTCGAGGGCGACGGCATCGACATGGACGCCCGGGTCGCCGAGATCGAGCACGCCATGAAGAGCGAGCACAAGTCCACCTTCCGGGACCTGCTCGGCGGCACCTTCTTCTTCAAGCCGATCGTCTGGATCGGCATCGGGCTCTCGGTGTTCCAGCAGTTCGTCGGTATCAACGTGGCGTTCTACTACTCCTCGACGCTGTGGCAGTCGGTCGGCGTCGACCCGACGGAGTCGTTCTTCTACTCCTTCACCACGTCGATCATCAACATCGTCGGCACCGTCATCGCCATGATCTTCGTCGACCGGATCGGCCGTCGGCCGCTCGCGCTCATCGGTTCCGTCGGCATGGTCGTCGGGCTCGCCCTGGAGGCCTGGGCCTTCTCCTTCGACCTCGTCGACGGCAAGCTGCCCGCCACCCAGGGCTGGATCGCCCTGGTCGCCGCTCACATCTTCGTCCTCTTCTTCGCCCTCTCCTGGGGTGTCGTCGTCTGGGTCTTCCTCGGCGAGATGTTCCCGAACAAGATCCGCGCCGCCGCACTGGGCGTGGCCGCCGCCGCACAGTGGATCGCCAACTGGGCCATCACCGCGAGCTTCCCGTCACTGGCCGACTGGAACCTCTCCGCGACCTACGTGATCTACACGATCTTCGCCGCGCTCTCGATCCCGTTCGTGCTCCGGTTCGTCAAGGAGACGAAGGGCAAGACGCTGGAGGAGATGGGCTGATACCCGGTACCCCGGTACCCCGTATGACTCGGGGAGGAGGGCCAAGTCCCCGCTGCCCTGCTCCCCGTACCTCCGCCGCTCCCGGCTCGGCCACTGCCCGAGCCGGGAGCGGCGGTCTTCGTACATCACCAGGTTTCACCAGATGAGGACGCCGCCGCCGATCTCCAGGGCCTTGTGGGCGCTCTCCTCGATGATCCGCAGCCGGTCCTCGATGCCCGCGCGGTGTTCCGCCAGGGTCCGGGGCCGCTCCGTGCCGGCGGCGATCGCGTCCAGGTGGGTGCGCAACAGGGCGACCTCACGCAGCAGGGCCGGCACCTCCTCGGCCTCGACATAGAGGTCGGCGTCGGCCAGCCGGGGCAGGAGGCGGGCGCCCAGCGCGCGTACCGACTCTGATCCCCACACCGTCGTACGCCATGACTCGAAGCCGCCCGACTGGTATACGTCGGCCGGCACTTCGAGTAACCGCAGCTTTCCGTTCGGCTCGCGGACGAACACGTCCACCAACAGGCTCATGACCGCAGGGAACCACTGCCGGACCCGACCGGACCACCGGGTTTCGCGGCAGGTCAGCCGCCCAGCGCCGGAACCACCCGCTCCCCGAACAACCGCAGGCTCCGCCAGCCCTCCTCCACCGGCATTCCGCCCGACAGCGGATGCAGTACGTAGTTGTCCAGGCCCTGGGCCACGCACTCCTCCGGCGTCAGCATCCGGTAGACGCCCTCGGCACGGAGTTCCTCGACCGTCGTGGCCGCCGACTTCACCGCGGAGCGGATGTCGCCGGACTGCCAGGAGGCGTACGTCCGGGCCTCGTGCAGGAAGTGGTGGCCGTGCTCGGCCCAGGTGCGGTCCGGGTCCTCGGTGATGTGGAGGAGAGGGGTCTCGGCGGCCGGCATCATCGTCCAGCCGTCGGTGCCGTACTCGACGAGCCGCTCCTTGTAGTAGGCCTCCAGCTCGGGCAGGTGTGCGCTGGGGAAGAGGGGGAGGCCGAGGCGGGCGGCCCGTCTCGCCGCCGCCTTCGACGAGCCGCCCACCAGGAGGAGCGGGTGCGGGTCGGTGCACGGGCGCGGAGTGACCCGTACCGTACGGCCGCGGTACTCGAACTCCTCGCCGGTCCAGGCCTTCAGGAGGGTCTCCAGCAGCTCGTCCTGGAGCTTGCCGCGCTGCTTCCAGTCGGCGCCGAAATGGGCGTACTCCTCGGGCCGGTATCCGATCCCGGCGACCGTGACCAGCCGGCCGCCGCTCAGGAGGTCGAGTACGGCGATGTCCTCGGCGAGCCTCAGGGGGTCGTGCAACGGGCCGATCACCGCCGACACGGTCACCGCGATCCGCCGCGTCGCCCCGAACACCGCCCCCGCGAAGGCGAACGGCGACGGCAGCCAGTTGTTGGCGACGCCGTGGTGCTCCTCGGTCTGGACGGTGGTGATTCCGTGGGCGTCGGCGTACGCGGCCATCTCGATCGCGGCCTGGTAGCGGGCGCGGAGGTCGGCGGGGGTGGCGTCCGGGGCGACCAGGTTGAAACGTACGACGGTGACGGGCATGGGACCGATCCCCTTCGTCGGCGGTGTGGAGGGGACGGTAGCTGACGGGTCGTCAGGTGGCCAGGGGTGGGCGGGAAGGGTGTGTCACGGCCCACCGGATGGGTCGTGACACACCCTGGGGACGCTGCTTGGCGTACCCGGCGGCTTCCGCATACTGGTGCCGCTGTGACTCCGCCCCTGGGGGGCTTCCCGGCCGACGCGAAGTCGGACGGCGGACCAGCCCGGTCCGGTGGGGCGCGTGGCCCCGCACGGACAACGAACGTCCGAGCGGGAGGTCACGCATACTGGACCGGCTATGGAAACCATCATCCTCGCTGTAGTCATCGCCGTGATCGTGCTCGGTGTGCTCGGTGGGCTCGTCGTCGGCAGCCGCAGGAAGAAGCCGCTGCCCCCGGCGCCCCCCACGACACCCGACCTCACCGCCCCTCCGGCCGAGCCGCACGTCGGCGACGAGGCCGAGACGCCGCGCGACGAACCGCGCCGCACGATAGAGGAGGTGGATCTTCCCGAGGCGGGGGACGGCACGTCCGTCGCCGTCGAGGAGCCTCCCTCCGCTCCCGAGATCGAGGTGCCGGAGCCCACTGCCGGCCGGCTGGTCCGGCTGCGCGCCCGGCTCTCCCGGTCGCAGAACGCGCTCGGCAAGGGGCTGCTCACGCTCCTCGCCCGCGAGCACCTCGACGACGACACCTGGGAGGAGATCGAGGACACCCTCCTCACCGCCGACGTCGGCGTCCAGCCCACCCAGGAGCTGGTCGAGCGGCTGCGTGAGCGGGTGAGGGTGCTCGGTACGCGGACGCCTGAAGAGTTGCGCGGGCTGTTGCGCGAGGAACTGCTCAAGATTCTCGAACCCGGGTTCGACCGGGCCGTGAACACCGACTCGCCCCTGGACACCCCGGGCATCGTGATGGTCGTCGGCGTCAACGGCACCGGCAAGACCACCACCACCGGCAAGCTCGCGCGCGTGCTCGTCGCCGACGGGAAGAACGTCGTCCTCGGCGCCGCCGACACCTTCCGGGCCGCCGCCGCCGATCAGCTCCAGACCTGGGGCGACCGGGTGGGAGCCCGTACGGTGCGTGGTCCTGAAGGGGGTGACCCTGCTTCCATCGCCTTCGACGCCGTCAAGGAAGGGATCGAGGCCGGCGCCGATGTCGTCCTCATCGACACCGCCGGGCGGCTCCACACCAAGACCGGGCTCATGGACGAGCTGGGCAAGGTCAAGCGCGTCGTCGAGAAGCACGCCCCGCTGGACGAGGTGCTGCTCGTGCTCGACGCCACGACCGGACAGAACGGGCTCGTCCAGGCCCGTGTCTTCGCCGAGGTCGTCGACATCACCGGCATCGTGCTCACCAAGCTCGACGGCACCGCCAAGGGCGGCATCGTCATCGCCGTACAGCGCGAGCTGGGTGTGCCGGTGAAGCTGATCGGGCTCGGCGAGGGGGCCGACGACCTGGCTCCGTTCGAGCCGGAGGCGTTTGTTGACGCCCTTATCGGCGACTGAACGGCCGGAGGGCCTGGGGGATTTCCCAGGTACTCAAGTAGTAGGTGCTTCAGTAAGAAGAGGCCCGCCGCATGGTGCAGATGCGGTGGGCCTCTCGTTTCGGCGAGGTCCGGTGCTACGCCCGCGACCGGTGCGCCACATAGGCAAGCGTCCCCAGCAGCAGCCTCGCCGCCGGAGGCTTTGTCGCCGTGTCCAGGGTCGGCGGGCGCAGCCAGGTGACCGGGCCGAGGCCGCCCCGGTCGGACGGGGGCGCCGTCAGATACGTACCGGCGCCCAGGCCGTGCAGGTCGAGGGTCGCGTCGTCCCAGCCCATGCGGTAGAGGAGCTGGGGCAGTTCCGCGGCGGCGCCGGGGGCGACGAAGAACTGGGCGCGGCCCTGCGGGGTGGCCGTGACCGGGCCGAGGGGGATGCCCATGCGCTCCAGGCGGACCAGGGCATGGCGGCCGGCCGGTTCGGCGACCTCGATCACGTCGAAGGCGCGGCCCACCGGGAGCATCACCGAGGCGCCGGGGAACTGGCCCCACGTGTCCGTGACCTCGTCGAGCGTGGCGCCGGCCGCCACCCGGGGCGCGAAGCTCAGCGGGTGGGCGCCCGGCGTGGGGCAGTCCGGCAGGCCGCAGGAGCAGGCGCCGCCCGCCGCGCGGGCGCCGGCCACCACGTCCCAGCCCCAGAGGCCGGTGTACTCGGCCACGGCGGTGCACTCCGACGACCGGCCGCGGCGGCGCGTGCCTGGCCGGATCTCGCGGATACCCCGGCTGCTGCCGATCGTGAAGCCCATGCCCCCTCCAACGGGTCCGACGCACCGGTGGTTACGAGATGCACGTGGAACGTAACCCTGTGTTTCCGACTGCCCGACAGCCCTGCCCGCCATCACCTGTTTCAGTCGGCGCCCGGAAGTACCGCGGGTAGTGCGCTCGGCGGCGTGCGCCCTCGCGTGCATCCCTCCGCCCACTTCCGGCTGTCCTCTGTCAAGTGAATCCTGTGCAGCCACCCGGTAGTTCATTCGAAGGGGTGGCGAATGGTGGCGTTTCCTGGATCCCCATGGCTGGAGCCGTGATCGTAGGATTACTTTGAGTGCACGAGGCCTGGGGGCACATGCGCTTGTGGGTATGCCGGAGGCAAGTCGGCTTCCCGTTCGAAGGGTGAGAACCGCCGGACGCGAAGCCTATTTACCGGCATTCTGATAGGGCTTGGCGCACTCGGCGACAAGTGGTCTCAGGGATGGGGGCGTTCCAGTGGGCGGCAACGGCGGAAGCGCGACGACACCGGCTAGCGCCGACAAGCGCCCGAACGAGCTGCTCGGCTCATGGTTCGTGCGCAGCGGCTGGTCCAAGGGCGAGCTGGCGCGCCAAGTGAACCGACGGGCCCGCCAGTTGGGCGCCAACCACATCTCCACGGACACCTCGCGGGTCCGGCGCTGGCTCGACGGGGAGAACCCGCGCGAGCCGATCCCGCGGATCCTGTCCGAGCTGTTCTCCGAGCGCTTCGGCTGTGTCGTCTCCGTCGAGGACCTGGGGCTGCGCGCCGCCCGCCAGTCACCGTCCGCGTCCGGCGTCGACCTGCCCTGGACGGGCCCGCAGACCGTGGCCCTGCTCAGCGAGTTCTCCCGCAGCGACCTGATGCTGGCCCGGCGCGGCTTCCTCGGCACCGCCCTCGCCCTCTCCGCCGGACCGACCCTGATCGAGCCCATGCAGCGCTGGCTCGTCCCCGTGCCCCCCGCCCCGCCCGAGGAGCCCGAGCACCCGTCCGCCGCGCGCCGGGCCGGCCGGCTCTCCCAGCCCGAGCTGGAACTGCTGGAGTCCACCACCGCGATGTTCCGGCAGTGGGACGCCCAGTGCGGCGGCGGCCTGCGCCGCAAGGCCGTGGTCGGGCAGCTGCACGAGGTCACCGACCTCCTCCAGGAACCCCAGCCCGAGGCCACCACCCGCAAGCTGTTCAAGGTCGCCGCCGAACTGGCCGAACTCGCCGGCTGGATGTCGTACGACGTGGGACTCCAGCCGACCGCCCAGAAGTACTTCGTGCTGGCCCTGCACGCGGCCAAGGAGGCTGGGGACAAGCCCCTGGGCTCGTACATCCTGTCGTCCATGAGCCGCCAGATGATCCACCTCGGTCGGCCGGACGACGCCCTCGAACTGATCCATCTCGCGCAGTACGGCAGCCGTGACTGCGCGAGCCCCCGCACCCAGGCCATGCTGTATGCGATGGAGGCACGCGCATACGCCAATATGGGACAGCCCGGAAAGTGCAAGCGGGCCGTGCGGATGGCCGAGGACACGTTCGCGGACGTACACGATTGGGACGAGCCCGATCCCGACTGGATCCGCTTCTTCTCCCGGGCCGAGCTGTACGGCGAGAACTCCCACTCCTTCCGCGACCTGGCCTATGTCGCAGGCCGCAGCCCCACCTACGCCTCCCTCGCCGAACCCCTCATGCGGAACGCCGTCGACCTGTTCGCGAAGGACACCGATCACCAGCGGTCGTACGCACTGAACCTGATCGGAATGGCCACCGTCCACCTCCTCCAGCGGGAGCCGGAACAGGCCACCGTGCTGGCCGCCGAGGCCATGGGAATCGCCAAGAAGGTGCGCTCGGAGCGGGTCAACACTCGTATTCGAAAAACCGTCGACACGGCCGTACGCGACTTCGGCGATCTCACCGAGGTCGTCGACCTCACCGACCAGCTCGCCATCGATCTGCCAGAGACCGCCGAAGCGGTCTGAACCCCCGGAACCCCGGCCGCGGCAGGCCCTCCCGAACAGCCCGACTCGGCTCCCCCGCCAGGTCATCGGAAGGCCCGCCGCGGTCGGACCACCGCTCGGGGCGAAGGTTGCGCCACGATAACGATCGGCGCGTCCGACATCTGGCAGTTCATCGATCCGTAACACACAAGGCACCTTCGTCACTGCGGCGAAACATCGAGGGGCGTCGACCGAAACGGCGCTGCGCCAATCTCTGGCGCATAACCGGCCCACCCCTCAATCCGCTCAGGCTTCGCCCGCACGGGGCCGTACCAATGACGAGGAGACGCCGATGGCATCAGCCGCCATCACGCTAGCCGCAGACGCTCCCACGCTGTCTGCCGCAAACACCGGGTTCATGCTGATCTGTTCAGCCCTGGTGTTGCTCATGACCCCCGGTCTCGCCTTCTTCTACGGCGGCATGGTTCGGGTCAAGAGCACTCTGAACATGTTGATGATGAGCTTTATCAGCATCGGGATCGTCACGATCCTCTGGGTGCTCTACGGCTTCTCGCTCGCCTTCGGCACCGACAAGGGCGGCTTCATCGGCTGGACCTCGGGCTGGGTCGGTCTCAGTGACATCGGCACCGCCGATCTGTGGGACGGCTACACCATCCCGATCCTGGCCTTCATGGTCTTCCAGATGATGTTCGCGATCATCACCCCCGCCCTGATCAGCGGCGCCCTCGCGGACCGCGTCAAGTTCACGGCATGGGCGCTGTTCGTCGCCCTCTGGGCCACGGTCGTGTACTTCCCCGTCGCCCACTGGGTATGGGGCGCGGGCGGCTGGGCCTTCGAGCTGGGCGTCATCGACTTCGCCGGTGGTACGGCGGTCCACATCAACGCGGGTGCCGCGGCGCTCGGCGTGATCCTGGTCATCGGCAAGCGCGTCGGCTTCAAGAAGGACCCGATGCGCCCGCACAGCCTCCCGCTGGTCATGCTCGGCGCCGGTCTCCTCTGGTTCGGCTGGTTCGGCTTCAACGCCGGCTCGTGGCTGGGCAACGACGACGGCGTCGGCTCGCTGATGTTCGTCAACACGCAGGTCGCCACCGCCGCCGCCATGCTCGCCTGGCTCATCTACGAGAAGATCCGCCACGGCGCGTTCACCACGCTGGGCGCCGCCTCCGGCGCGGTCGCGGGTCTGGTCGCCATCACCCCCTCGGGCGGTGCGGTCTCCCCGCTCGGCGCGATCGCCGTCGGCGCCATCGCCGGTCTGCTGTGCGCCATGGCCGTCGGCCTCAAGTACAAGCTCGGTTACGACGACTCGCTCGACGTCGTCGGTGTCCACCTCGTCGGCGGTGTCGTCGGCTCCCTGCTGATCGGCTTCTTCGCCAGCGGCAAGGGCCAGTCCGAGGTCCAGGGCCTCTTCTACGGCGGCGGCCTCGACCAGTTCTGGAAGCAGTGCGCGGGCGTCTTCGCCGTCCTCGGCTACTCCCTGGTCGTCTCCGCGATCCTCGCCTTCCTCCTCGACAAGACGATCGGTATGCGCGTCTCCGAGGACGACGAGGTCGCCGGCATCGACCAGGCCGAGCACGCCGAGACCGCATACGACTTCAGCGGCGCCGGGGGTGGCTCGGCCCGTACGTCCGTCACGACGGCCGTCGGTGGCGAGAGCAAGAAGGTGGACGCATGAAGCTCATCACCGCCGTTGTGAAGCCCCACCGCCTCGACGAGATCAAGGAGGCCCTCCAGGCCTTCGGGGTCCACGGTCTGACGGTCACCGAGGCGAGCGGCTACGGTCGTCAGCGGGGCCACACCGAGGTCTACCGCGGCGCCGAGTACACGGTCGACCTCGTTCCCAAGATCCGTATCGAGGTCCTCGCCGAGGACGACGACGCCGAGGGCCTGATCGACGTCATCGTCAAGGCGGCCCGGACCGGCAAGATCGGTGACGGCAAGGTCTGGTCCCTCCCGGTCGACACGGCCGTCCGGGTCCGGACCGGCGAGCGCGGCCCGGACGCGCTCTGAGGCAGGAAAAAGAACAGGAGTCGCTGGGTGACGAGTACGAACGTGCGTAAGGATGCAGAGGACTCGGGACCCAGCGGCTATGCGGCGGCCCGGCTGCGCCTCCTCACCGAGGGGGTGCGGTCCGGGCCGCCGCGCCGTGCGGCCCTCGCCGAACTGACGGACGAATGGCTGACCGGCCTGTTCGCCGCGGGCGCCGAGGGACTGCGCGGAGTCTCCCTGGTCGCGGTCGGCGGCTACGGCAGAGGTGAACTCTCCCCACGCAGCGACCTCGACCTGCTCCTCCTGCACGACGGCAGCGACTCCGCCGGGGTCGCCGCCCTCGCCGACCGGCTCTGGTACCCCGTCTGGGACCTGGGCCTCGCGCTCGACCACTCCGTACGGACCCAGTCCGAGGCCCGCAAGGTCTCGGGCGAGGACCTCAAGGTGCAGCTGGGCCTGCTCGACGCCCGCCACCTGGCCGGCGACCTCGGCCTCACGGCCGGCCTGCGCACGGCTGTCCTCGCCGACTGGCGCAACCAGGCCCCCAAACGCCTCCCCGAACTCCAGGAACTCTGCGCCGAGCGCGCCGAACGCCAGGGCGAGCTGCAGTACCTCCTCGAACCCGACCTCAAGGAGGCCCGCGGCGGCCTCCGCGATGCCACCGCCCTGCGCGCCGTCGCGGCCTCCTGGCTCGCCGACGCCCCGCGCGAGGGCCTCACCGACGCCCGCCGCCGCCTCCTGGACGTCCGTGACGCCCTCCACCTCACGACCGGCCGCGCCACCGACCGCCTCGCCCTCCAGGAGCAGGACCAGGTGGCCGCCGAACTCGGCCTCCTCGACGCCGACACCCTCCTGCGGCAGGTGTACGAGGCCGCACGCGTCGTGTCGTACGCCAGCGACGTCACCTGGCGCGAGGTAGGGCGCGTGCTGCGATCGCGCGCCGTACGCCCGCGCCTGCGCGCCATGCTGGGCGGCGGCAAGCCGGTGGCGGAACGTTCACCCTTGGCCGAGGGCGTCGTCGAACAGGACGGCGAGGTGGTGCTCGCCCGCGCCGCCCGCCCCGACCGCGACCCCGTACTCCCGCTCCGCGCCGCCGCCGCAGCCGCCCAGGCGGGCCTCCCGCTCTCCCTGCACGCGGTCCGCCGGATGGCCGTGGCGGCCCGCCCGCTGCCCACCCCGTGGCCTGCGGAGGCCCGCGAACAACTGGTCACGCTGCTGGGCTCCGGCCGCCCGACCATCGAGGTCTGGGAGGCGCTGGAGGCCGAGGGCCTGATCACCCATCTCCTCCCCGACTGGGAGCGGGTCCGCTGCCGCCCGCAGCGCAACGCCGTCCACATCTGGACGGTCGACCGCCACCTCATCGAAACAGCGGTCAGGGCCTCCGAGTTCACCCGCCGGGTCAGCCGCCCCGACCTCCTTCTCGTCTCCGCGCTGCTCCACGACATCGGCAAGGGCTGGCCCGGCGACCACTCCGTCGCGGGCGAGATCATCGCCAAGGACGTGGCCGCCCGCATCGGCTTCGACCGCGCGGACGTGGCGGTGCTGGCGACTCTCGTACGTCACCACCTCCTCCTCATCGACACCGCCACCCGGCGTGACCTGGAGGACCCGGCCACCGTGCGCTCGGTCGCCGAGGCGGTCGGCTCGCAGAGCACCCTGGAACTGCTCCACGCGCTCACCGAGTCCGACGCGCTCGCGACGGGCCCGGCCGCCTGGTCGACCTGGCGCGGCTCACTCGTCGCCGACCTGGTGAAACGCGTCGCCGCCGTGCTCTCCGGGGACGCCGCCGAGGAACCCGAGGCCGCCGCGCCCACCGCCGAACAGGAACGGCTCGCCATCGAGGCGATCGCGACCGGGGGACCGGTCCTGTCGCTGCGCGCCCAGACGGAGCCCCCGGCGGAGGCATCGGCCGAGGCGGAGCCCTCCGGGGAGCCCGAGCCGCTGGGCGTGGAACTGCTGATCGCCGTACCCGACCAGCCGGGCGTCCTGCCCGCCGTGGCCGGCGTCCTCGCCATGCACCGCCTGACCGTCCGCACGGCGGAACTGCGCGCACTGGACCTCCCCGACGGGGTCGAGGGCGCGGTCCTGCTCCTCGACTGGCGGGTGGCCGCCGAATACGGCTCCCTGCCCCAGGCGGCCCGCCTGCGCGCCGACCTCGTACGGGCCCTGGACGGCTCCCTGGACATCGCTGGGCGGCTGGCCGAACGCGACGCGGCGTACCCGCGCCGCCGGGGCGTGGTGGCCCCGCCGGCCCGGGTCACCGTCCATCCGACCGCTTCACGTCTGGCCACGGTGATCGAGGTCCGCGCCCAGGATGCTCCGGGGCTGCTGCACCGGATCGGACGGGCGCTGGATGATGCGGGGGTGCGGGTGCGGAGCATGCATGTCAGCACGCTGGGGTCGAATGCCGTGGACGCGTTCTATGTGACCAACGGCAAGGGCGCGCCGCTGCCGGGGGACGAGGCGTCGTTGGTGGCGCGGAAGCTGGAGGAGATGCTGCGGGGGTGACCGCCCCGCGGATTCCGGTCCCCGCCTGCTGAATCAGCAGGCGGGGACGAATTGCTTGCAGGGCCGGATACCCTGGAGAACAGCCCACTCTGCCCCCGACTCCGAGGACCGACGCCGCCGTGTTCGATACTCTCTCCGATCGCCTCCAAGCCACCTTCAAAACGCTCCGGGGCAAGGGCCGGCTTTCCGAGGCGGACATCGACGCCACGGCCCGCGAGATTCGTATCGCGCTCCTCGAAGCGGACGTGGCCCTGCCGGTCGTGCGGACGTTCATCAAGAACGTCAAGGAGAGGGCGCTCGGCAGCGATGTCTCCAAGGCCCTGAATCCTGCCCAGCAGGTCCTCAAGATCGTCAACGAAGAGCTGGTGACGATCCTCGGCGGCGAGACCCGCCGTCTCCGCTTCGCCAAGAACCCGCCCACCGTCATCATGCTGGCCGGTCTCCAGGGTGCCGGTAAGACCACCCTCGCGGGCAAGCTCGGCAAGTGGCTCAAGGACCAGGGGCACTCGCCCCTCCTCGTCGCCGCCGACCTCCAGCGTCCCAACGCCGTCAACCAGCTCAGCGTCGTCGCCGAGCGGGCCGGGGTCGCGGTCTACGCGCCCGAGCCGGGCAACGGGGTCGGGGACCCGGTCAAGGTCGCCAAGGACTCCATGGAGTTCGCGAAGACCAAGGTCCACGACATCGTGATCGTGGACACCGCAGGCCGCCTCGGTATCGACGCCGAGCTGATGCAGCAGGCCGCGGACATCAGGGACGCGGTCTCGCCGGACGAGATCCTCTTCGTCGTCGACGCCATGATCGGTCAGGACGCCGTCAACACGGCCGAGGCCTTCCGGGACGGTGTCGGGTTCGACGGCGTCGTCCTGTCGAAGCTCGACGGTGACGCCCGTGGTGGTGCCGCGCTCTCCATCGCCTCGGTGACCGGCAAGCCGATCATGTTCGCGTCGAACGGCGAGAAGCTCGACGACTTCGACGCGTTCCACCCTGACCGGATGGCTTCCCGCATCCTCGACATGGGTGACCTCCTCACCCTGATCGAGCAGGCGGAGAAGACGTTCAGCCAGGAAGAAGCGGAGGCCATGGCCTCCAAGCTGGCGTCCAAGAAGGGCCAGGACTTCACCCTGGACGACTTCCTGGCCCAGATGGAGCAGGTCAGGAAGATGGGCAGCATCTCCAAGCTGCTCGGCATGCTGCCCGGCATGGGGCAGATCAAGGACCAGATCAACAACCTCGACGAGCGCGATGTGGACCGTACGGCGGCCATCATCAAGTCGATGACCCCGGCCGAGCGCCAGGATGCGACGATCATCAACGGCTCGCGCCGCGCCCGTATCGCCAAGGGTTCCGGTGTCGAGGTCAGCGCGGTCAAGGGCCTGGTCGAGCGGTTCTTCGAGGCCCGCAAGATGATGTCCCGCATGGCCCAGGGCGGCGGCATGCCGGGGATGCCCGGGATGCCGGGCATGGGTGGCGGCCCCGGCCGGTCGAAGAAGCAGCCCAAGCAGGCCAAGGGCAAGCAGCGCTCCGGCAACCCGATGAAGCGCAAGCAGCAGGAGCAGGAGGAGGCCGCGCGCAGGGCCGCAGGCCCCCAGGGCGCTCCGGGCGGCGCGTTCGGTCTGCCGGGCCAGCAGGCCGGCCAGGACTTCGAGCTGCCGGACGAGTTCAAGAAGTTCATGGGCTGAGCAGTTCATGTGCTGATTCGCGGCGCTCGTACGTCGTTCAGGGCGCCCCTCGCCGGAGGGGCGCCCTCGCGCTTTCTGCGCGTGCCCGCGCCCGGGGTGTGTCGTAACGTCCGCATATGAGCAACCCTGTGCCGCCGCGCAAGGCCCCCGACCAGCCGTGGCGTTCCGAGGGCACTCCGGACGAGGAGCCGCCGAAGCCGTCACCCGGTGGGCGGCGGATGCGAGGCGGCTGGTGGAACCTGGTCTTCGCCGCCCTGTTCGTCTTCCTCGTCGCCTACCTCGCGCTGTCCCTCTTCAACGAGGGTGACGAGCCGACGATCTCGTACACCGCGTTCAGCAAGCAGGTCGACTCCGGCAACGTCAGCAAGATCTACTCCAAGGGCGACGCGATCCAGGGCCAGCTGAAGAAGGCCCAGGACAACCCCGAGGGCGACGGCAAGTACACCAAGTTCAAGACCCAGCGCCCGGAGTTCGCGGACGACCAGCTCTGGGAGGACCTCACCGAGAACAACGTCACCGTCACGGCGGAACCGGTCGTCAAGCAGCGCAGCTTTCTGTTCAACCTGTTGATCTCGCTCGCTCCGATGCTGCTTCTCATCGTCCTGTGGGTCTTCATCGCGCGGCGGATGAGCACGGGGCTCGGCGGCGGGGGCGGCATGCTGGGGCGCAAGGCGCCGCCCAAACCGGTCGAACTGCAGCCGGGCGCCGAGCGCACGACGTTCGCGGACGTGGCGGGCATCGACGAGGTCGAGGGCGAGCTGAACGACGTCGTCGACTTCCTGAAGAACCCGGACGCCTACCGCCGTATGGGCGCCAAGATGCCGCGCGGGGTGCTGCTGGCCGGGCGGCCCGGCACCGGCAAGACGCTGCTCGCGCGCGCGGTCGCCGGGGAGGCGGGGGTGCCCTTCTTCTCGGCCTCCGCGTCGGAGTTCATCGAGATGATCGTGGGCGTGGGCGCCTCGCGGGTGCGTGAGCTGTTCGCCGAGGCCCGCAAGGTCGCGCCGTCCATCATCTTCATCGACGAGATCGACACCATCGGGCGGGTCCGCGGCAGCGGCGCCGGCATGGGCGGTCACGACGAGCGCGAGCAGACCCTGAACCAGATCCTCACCGAGATGGACGGCTTCTCCGGTTCCGAGGGCGTGATCGTCCTCGCCGCCACCAACCGCGCCGATGTCCTGGACCCCGCCCTGACCCGTCCGGGCCGCTTCGACCGGGTCGTCAGCGTCTCGCCCCCGGACCGGGGCGGCCGTGAGGCGATCCTGGAGATCCACACCCGGCAGATCCCGCTGGCCCCGGACGTGGACCTGGCCCAGGTCGCCCGTACGACACCGGGGATGACCGGCGCCGAACTGGCCAACCTCGCCAACGAGGCCGCGCTGCTCGCGGTCAAGCGCCAGCAGGAACTGGTCACGCAGACCGACCTGTCGGAGGCGCTGGAGAAGGTGCAGCTGGGCGCCGAACGCCCCCTGGTCATGCCGGCCGAGGAGCGTCGGCGCACGGCCTATCACGAGAGCGGCCACGCCCTGCTGGGCATGCTCCAGCCGGGCGCCGACCCCGTCCGCAAGATCACCATCGTGCCCAGGGGGCGGGCGCTCGGTGTCACGCTCTCCACGCCCGACGCCGACAGATACGCCTACACGGAGGAGTATCTGCGCGGTCGGATCATCGGCGCGCTGGGCGGTATGGCCGCGGAACAGGTGGTCTTCGGGGTCGTCACCACGGGCGCGGAGAACGACCTCGAACAGGTGACCAACATCGTGCGTGGCATGGTCGCGCGCTGGGGTATGAGCGAGCGGGTCGGCCGGCTCTCGGCGCTCCCGAACGACGCCCAGCAGGCGTACGGCCTCTCGGCGGCTCCGCAGACCCTGGACGTGATCGAGCACGAGATGCGGCGCATCGTCGACGAGTGCTACGACGAGGCCTGCGGCAAGCTCCGCGACCACCGGGCCCAACTGGACGCGCTCGCCACGGCCCTGCTGGAGAACGAGACGTTGGAGGAGGCGGACGCGTACCGGGTCGCCGGGATCGCGCGCCTGGGCAAGGACGGCTGAGCCGGCTCACACCGTCAGGGCGATGAGGTACCGGAAGACGTTCGGCATCCAGATCGTCCCGTCCCGCCGTTGATGCGGATGCAGCGCCTCCGCCAGCTCCTTGTCGACCTGCTCCTGGCCGGTCGCCGTGATCGCCGCGTCGAACAGCCCCGTCGACAGCAGCCCTCGTACCGCGCTGCCGATGTCGGCGTACCCGAACGGGCACGCGACCCGTCCGGAGCCGTCCGGGCGCAGGCCCGCCCGCTGGGCGACCTCCTCCAGGTCGTCGCGGAGTGCGGGGCGCCAACTGCCCGTGACGCGCAGCGGATCCGCGAGCCGGGTCGCCACCCGCAGCACGGCCGACGTGGCACAGCGCTCCGGCGGACCCCAGCCCGCCAGCACCACGGGCGTGCCCCGTTCGACCGGCGGCACAACCGCCGCGAGGGTCTCGGCGAGTCCGTCGGAGTCGCCCGCGAGACAGCCGATCGGCTCGAACGCGGTCACCAGGGTGTACGCGGGAGAGCCCACCTCCCTGGGGAGGCGCGCCACGAGCCGGGTGCCGCCACGCGCGCGCGTGCCTGACGATTCGGGCAGTAAACGCTCCCGCGCGAGGGCCAGCCGTTCGGGTGACAAGGCCTCGACACCGGTGACGGCTGCGCCTCTCGCGGCGGCCATCAACAGGGCCAGGCCCGAGCCACAGCCGAGGCCGAGCAGCCGGGTGCCGGTGCCCACTTCCAGCCGTTCGTAGACGGTCTCGTAGAGCGGTACGAGCATCCGCTCCTGGATCTCCGACCAGTCACGCGCGCGTGCGCACAGGTCCACGCGGGTCGTCGGACCCGCGTGAGGCAGGTGCTGCCGCACGAGCGTAGGTGTCATCGAAAGCGCCCCAATCCGCCGAGAGTTGTCGCTGTTCCCGATGTGGTGGCCCCCGTTCAGTGCGCCCGCACTTCCCCCGTATGCCAGGAAACTGCGCTCCCGACCCGTCGTCCAGGGGTTGTGGGGCCGAGGTTGTGCGCCGGCTGTGCTCACGAAAAGAATTCACATGCCGGCAACGTGGGCCCGTAGCATCGCGTCATGGCAAAGGCACCCGTACTCACGCCGCAGGCAATTGACTTCCCCCGCTGGTACCAGGATCTGGTCGGCAAGGCGGAGTTGGCCGACAACGGTCCAGTGCGGGGCACCATGGTCATCCGGCCGTACGGCTACGGGCTGTGGGAGCGGATGCAGGCCGAGATGGACGCGCGGATCAAGGAGACGGGTACGCAGAACGCGTACTTCCCGCTGCTGATCCCGCAGTCGTACTTCGCCAAGGAGGCCGAGCACGTCGAGGGTTTCGCGCCGGAGCTGGCCGTGGTCACGCACGCCGGCGGCAAGGACCTCGAAGAGCCCGCGGTGGTCCGCCCCACCTCCGAGATGATCATCAACGACTACTTCTCGAAGTGGGTACAGAGCTACCGCGACCTGCCCCTGCTGATCAACCAGTGGGCGAACGTGGTGCGTTGGGAACTGCGCCCCCGGCTCTTCCTCCGGACGACGGAGTTCCTGTGGCAGGAGGGCCACACCGCGCACGCCACCCACGAGGACGCCCGCGCCTTCGCCGCGCACATCCACCGCAACGTCTACGAGGACTTCATGGTGAACGTCCTGGCGATGGACACGGTTCCCGGCCGCAAGACGGTCAAGGAGCGCTTCGCGGGCGCGATCAACACGCTCACGCTCGAAGGCATGATGGGCGACGGCAAGGCCCTCCAGATGGCCACCAGTCATGAGCTGGGCCAGAACTTCGCCAAGGCGTTCAACACCAGCTACCTGTCGAAGGAAGGCAGGCAGGAACTCGTCTGGCAGACGTCCTGGGGGTCGACGACCCGCATGATCGGCGCCCTGGTGATGGCCCACGGCGACGACAACGGCCTGCGGGTCCCGCCGCGTCTCGCCGCGATCCAGGCCGTGGTCCTCGCGATCAAGGGCGACGAGGCGGTTCTGGCCAAGGTCCGCGAACTCGGCGACCGGCTGAAGGCGGCGGGCGTACGCGTCCATGTCGACGACCGCACTGACGTGCCCTTCGGCCGCCGCGCCGTCGACTGGGAGCTGAAGGGCGTGCCCGTCCGTATCGAGGTCGGCCCCCGTGACCTGGAGAACGGCACGGCGATGCTCGTCCGCCGGATCCCGGGCGGCAAGGACCCGGTGGCCCTCGACACACTCGTACGACTGCTGCCCACTGTCCTCGAAGAGGACCAGGCGCTGCTGCTGGCCCAGTCGCGCGAGCGCCGGGAGGCGCGTACGTCGGACGTGTCGACGTTCGAGGAGGCCGTGGAGGTGGCGACCGCCGGCGGCTGGGCGCGCATCCCCTGGGCGGTGCTCGGCGAGAAGGGCGAGGCGAGGCTGGGTGAGCACGCGGTGACCGTACGGTGTCTGGTCGCCGCGGACGGGTCGGTGCCGGACGCCGACGACGCACCGGGTAACGTCGCCATCGTCGCGCGCGCTTACTGAAGTACCGACGAGAGCGACCGAAAGGCCTCTTGCGCACCGGACGACCACAGGTGCCCCGGCGTGCGGACAGCGTCTACGCGCCGGGTCGTACGTGGGGCTACGCACCGGCTTGGTATGAGCTGTGAGGCTTCTCCGCAGATCAGCGCACCCGCCCTCGTCCGGACGCATCAGCGGCAACTGACGGGTACGTGCAAATTATTTGGGATGGCCCGGAATCGGAACACAGCGGCACCCAGGCTCGTTGTCATTACGTGAGCACGACACAGACACCACCTGTTCTCGCCGCAGAACTGGCGCAGGCGTGGGCCGACATTCAGCGGTACCACCCCGAGCTGCCCGATCTTGCCGCGCCCGAGTCCCTGATCGGAGAGTCGTCGTCCGCCTGCGGACACGCGCTCTCCTTCGAGCGACTGCTTCATGAGGCAGTCCATGGCATCGCCGCCGCCCGCGGAGTACGCGACACCTCCCGGGCCGGCCGCTACCACAACCGCAGATTCCTCGCGATCGCCGAGGAGCTGGGCCTGGACCACCCCGAGGAACCGCATCCCAGCAGCGGCTTCTCGCTGGTCACGCTCAACCCCGAGGCGAAGCGGCGTTACCGCCCCACCATGGAGCGGCTGCAGCGCGCCCTGAAGGCGCACACGGTGGCCACGTCCGCCGACACGACCCGCGCGTTCCGCGGCCCTGCCGCGCGCCACGGCTCCTCCGGGGGCGGGGTGCGCGTGAAGGCCGTCTGCGACTGCGGTCGCAACGTGCGCGTCGTCCCGTCGGTGCTGGCGCAGGCGCCGATCGTGTGCGGCGGCTGCGGCAAGCCGTTCAGAATCCCCGAGATCGTGGGCGCGGGCGCCGCGTGAGGCTCCGCCCCGTCGCGTGATCGAACCCGGCATCTCGTGGGTGCCGGAGGAACACGTGGGGAGATGTTCGGCGGGGTGCCGTGACCGCCCGCCTGTCGGCAGCCGCGCACGCGTAGCTGTGGGATGGGTGCCGCTGGGGCGGCACCCATCCCACAGAGAGCGGCACCCCGTGAGCGCCGGGCTGCGCGACGCACCCGGACGGCAGGTCGGCGCCGGGTGCCTCTCAGGCATGGGCGCGCGCACCCTCCGGTTCAAGCAATCCGCAGGGTGTGGCAGAATGGCCAGCTGTACTCGACAGCCGCACAGGAACCCTCTCGCCTCCGGCTGACGCGTCCATCGGGCACTCGGGTACCGCAACCCCACGCGGCAATCTCGCCGTGCCCAACCACGTCAAATCCAGGAGAATCCACTCCCGTGGCAGTCAAGATCAAGCTGAAGCGTCTGGGCAAGATCCGTTCGCCTCACTACCGCATCGTCGTCGCCGACTCCCGTACCCGCCGTGACGGCCGGGCCATCGAGGAGATCGGCCTGTACCACCCGGTGCAGAACCCCTCGCGCATCGAGGTCGACACCGACCGCGCGCAGTACTGGCTGGGTGTCGGCGCGCAGCCGACCGAGCCGGTTCTCGCCATCCTCAAGCTGACCGGCGACTGGCAGAAGTTCAAGGGCCTGCCCGCCCCGGCTCCGCTGCTCGTGGCCGCTCCGAAGGCCGCGCGTCCGTCGTTCGAGGCCCTGGGTGGCGACAACGACGGCAAGGGTGAGGCCATCACTCAGAAGAAGAAGGCTGAGAAGAAGGACGAGGCCGCGGCCGAGTCCACGTCGACCGAGGCCTGAGCATGCTCGAGGAGGCTCTTGAGCACCTCGTGAAGGGCATCGTCGACAACCCCGACGAAGTGCAGGTCGCCTCGCGCGACCTGCGTCGCGGGCGCGTTCTGGAGGTCAGGGTCCACCCCGACGACCTCGGCAAGGTGATCGGCCGCAACGGCCGTACCGCACGTGCCCTGCGAACCGTCGTGGGTGCCATCGGCGGGCGCGGTGTCCGTGTCGACCTCGTCGACGTGGACCAGGTTCGCTGATCATCACGCAGCACCGGCTCGGGCCGGGGAGGGCCACTTGGGCCGTCCCCGGCCCGTAGTCGTCTACGCAGTAATGCCGTAGGCACACGACAGGAGATTCCAGAAAGTGCAGCTCGTAGTCGCGCGCGTGGGCCGCGCCCACGGCATCAAGGGCGAGGTCACCGTCGAGGTACGTACGGACGAGCCGGAGCTGCGGCTCCCGCCCGGCGCCGTCCTGGCCACCGACCCGGCCACGGCGGGTCCGCTGACCATCGAGACGGGCCGCGTCCACAGCGGCCGGCTCCTGCTGCGTTTCGAGGGCGTACGCGACCGGACCGGCGCCGAGGCCCTGCGCAACGTCCTGCTGATCGCCGACGTCGACCCCGAGGAACTGCCCGAGGGCGAGGACGAGTACTACGACCACCAGCTGATGGACCTGGACGTGGTCCTGGCCGACGGCACCGAGATCGGACGTATCACCGAGATCTCGCACCTGCCCTCCCAGGACCTGTTCGTCGTGGAGCGCCCGGACGGCAGCGAGGTGTACATCCCGTTCGTCGAGGAGATCGTGCTGGAGATCGACCTGGAGGAGCAGCGGGCGGTGATCGACCCGCCCCCCGGGTTGATCGACGACCAGGCGGAAATCGCTTCGTCGCGGGATGACGAAGGCTCTTCTGGAGCCGACGCCTGATGCGCCTCGACGTCGTCACGATCTTCCCCGAGTACCTCGAACCCCTGAACGTCTCGCTCGTCGGCAAGGCACGCGCGCGTGGACAGCTGAATGTGCACGTGCATCATCTTCGGGACTGGACGTACGACCGCCACAACACGGTCGACGACACGCCCTACGGCGGCGGCCCGGGCATGGTCATGAAGACCGACCCCTGGGGCGACGCCCTGGACGACGTACTGGCCGATGGCTACGAGACCGGCTCCGGGACGCCCGCGCTGGTCGTGCCCACGCCCAGTGGCCGTCCCTTCGACCAGGCGCTCGCCGTCGAGCTGTCCGAGCGGCCGTGGCTGGTCTTCACGCCCGCCCGGTACGAGGGCATCGACCGGCGGGTCATCGACGAGTACGCGACCCGGATGCCCGTGTACGAGGTGTCCATCGGCGACTATGTGCTCGCCGGCGGCGAGGCGGCCGTACTCGTGATCACGGAGGCCGTGGCGCGGCTGCTGCCCGGGGTCCTCGGCAACGCCGAGTCGCACCGGGACGACTCCTTCGCGCCGGGCGCCATGGCCAACCTCCTTGAGGGGCCCGTCTACACCAAGCCGCCCCAGTGGCGCGGCCGGGAGATCCCGGACGTGCTGCTCAGCGGCCACCACGGGAAGATCGCGCGCTGGCGCCGGGACGAGGCACTGCGTCGTACGGCGGCCAACCGGCCCGACCTGATCGAGCAGACCGACGCGTCCGCCTTCGACAAGAAGGACCGCGAGACGCTCTCCATCATGGGGTGGGCGCCTTCGGCCGACGGCCGATTTTGGCGCAGGCCAGAGGGCGTGGAAGAATAGGTCGCTGTTGTGCGTCGTCCGGCGTGCGCCCCTGCCACGGGGGGACACGACGCCCGCCCCGGCACGGACAGCATCCTTTCGAAAACCAAGCTCCCGTTGATGACCTGTGGCATCAACGAAGAAAGCAGACGAAATGTCCAACCTGCTCGACTCCGTCGACGCCGCGTCGCTGCGCGACGACATCCCGGCCTTCCGCCCGGGTGACACCGTCAACGTCCACGTCCGCGTCATCGAGGGCAACCGCTCCCGTGTGCAGCAGTTCAAGGGCGTAGTCATCCGCCGCCAGGGCGCCGGTGTCCGCGAGACCTTCACGGTCCGCAAGGTCTCGTTCTCCGTCGGCGTGGAGCGCACCTTCCCGGTGCACACCCCGATCGTCGAGAAGATCGAGCTGGTCACGCGCGGTGACGTGCGTCGCGCGAAGCTGTACTACCTCCGTGAGCTGCGCGGCAAGGCCGCGAAGATCAAGGAGAAGCGCGACAACTGAGCTTTCGCGGGGCCCGATGTAAAGAGGGCTCACATCGAGGCCGGATAACATCCTGCCCCGATGGACACCGAAGCACAGCCGACGGAGCGCGACCGCTCCTCCCACCCCGTTCGATCCGAGGAGAACTCGGACACCGAGGGGCCGGAGGGCCGGTCGCGTTTCGCGTTGGTGTCCCGGGCGGCTGAGTGGCTCCCGGGTGGGCGGATCACCCTGACCGTGCTGGTCTGTCTGGTTTTCCTGCTGCTCTTCAGCAGGTTCGTCATTCAGCCGTTCGAAATTCCCAGCCGCTCGATGGAGAGCGGATTGAGGATCGGGGACCGCGTTCTCGTAAATAAGTTGGCGTACCGTTTTGGTGCCGAGCCGCGGCGAGGTGACGTCGTCGTGTTCGACGGAACCGGCTACTTCGGGCACGCCGACTACATCAAGCGCGTTGTGGGTGTGGGGAGAGACCACGTGGTCTGCTGCGACAAGGAGGGGAGGATCGAGGTGAACGGCCGGTCGGTCGACGAGTCGACATTCCTTTACCCCGGTGACAGCCCGTCCACGGTGTCCTTCGACGTAGTGGTGCCCGAGGGCAGACTCTTCGTCATGGGGGATCACCGCAGCGACTCCAGTGACTCCCGGGACCACCTGGGTTCACCCGGCGGCGGCATGGTCCCCGTCGGCAGGGTGATCGGCCGGGCGGACTGGATCGCCTGGCCCAGCGACCACTGGACCCGGCTGGAGCGACCCGGCGCTTACGCGCGTGTGCCCGCCGCGGACGGTGTCCATGGGTAACCGCGGCAAGCCGCGCGGTGTGCCCACCAGCCCCGCCGAGCAGCTGCTGCCCACCGGTTCCCGCCGGGCGGCCGGCGCCGCCGCGAGGCCCGGCCGGGCCGAGCGGCGCAAGCTCCAGCGGAAGGTCAAGCGGCGCAGGCGGCGGTCCGCCGTCAAGGAGATACCCCTCCTGGTGGGTGTCGCGGTCCTCATAGCCTTGGTTCTGAAGACGTTTCTCGTGCAGGCGTTCGTGATCCCGTCGGGCTCGATGGAGAACACGATCCAGATCGGCGACCGCGTCCTCGTGGACAAGTTCACCCCCTGGTTCGGCTCCGAGCCCCAGCGCGGTGACGTCGTCGTCTTCAAGGACCCCGGCGGCTGGCTCGACGACGAGCCGGCGGCCCAGCAGGGCGAGGACCCCATCGTCGTCAAGCAGGTCAAGCAGGCGCTCACCTTCATCGGCCTGCTGCCCTCGGACAACGAGAAGGACCTCATCAAGCGGGTCGTCGCGGTCGGCGGCGACACCGTCAAGTGCTGTGACTCCCAGGGCCGCGTGACCGTCAACGGCATGCCGCTCGAAGAGACGACCTACATCCACCCCGACAACAAGCCGTCCTCCATCACCTTCGAGGTGAAGGTCCCCGAGGGGCGCCTGTGGGTGATGGGCGACCACCGGTCCAACTCCGCCGACTCCCGCTACCACCGCACCGAGGCGTACAGCGGCACGGTCTCCCTGAACTCCGTCGTGGGCCGGGCCATGGTCATCGCCTGGCCCTTCGGCCACTGGACCCGTCTGGAGGAGCCGGACACGTTCTCGTCGGTGCCGGGCGGGTCGGCCACCGCCCTCGGCCAGTCGCATAGGGTGGCTTCCGCGGATCGGTACGGATCGATCCCGCTCCCGACCCCTGCGGAACTCCCGCTCGTTATGGGAGTGGTGGGCCTGCGTCGCATCCGGCGCGGGCGGCGGCACGGAGTGAGGAGTGGATGTGGGGGATTTGGCGGTCGGCGCAAGGTCCGGACAGGACGGTCCCGAGGAACAGCGCCCCGCGGAGCCGGTTCCACCGGCCGCAGAGGACGCCGGCCCCGCCGAGAGTGACCCCCGGACCCCAGGGCTCTCCGGGAGTGGCTCAGGGTCCTCCGGGACGGGTGCAGGGGGCTCCGGGGACTCCGGGGACGAGACGGCGGAGGACCTCGGCGAACCCGGCCACAAGCCCAGGAAGCAGCGCTCCTTCTGGAAGGAGTTGCCGCTGCTCATCGGTATCGCGCTGGTGCTCGCGCTGCTGATCAAGACCTTCCTGGTCCAGGCGTTCTCCATCCCCTCGGACTCCATGCAGCACACGCTGGAGCAGGGCGACCGGGTCCTGGTCGACAAGCTGACACCGTGGTTCGGCTCCGAGCCCGAGCGCGGTGAGGTCGTCGTCTTCCACGACCCCGCCGACTGGCTGGCCGGCGAGCCGACCGTCGAACCGAACCCCGTGCAGCGGGTCCTCGGCTGGATCGGCCTGATGCCGTCCGCCAACGAGAAGGACCTCATCAAGCGCGTGATCGGCGTCGGCGGGGACACCGTCGAGTGCAACGGCACGGGCCCGCTGAAGGTCAACGGCAAGGCGCTCGACGAGCCGTACGTGTATGCGGGGAACACCCCGTGCAGCGTCGACGACCAGGGTGGCCAGTTCAAGGTCACGGTACCCACGGGCAAAATCTGGGTCATGGGTGACCACCGGCAGAACTCGCTGGACTCCCGGTACCACCAGGAGGACAAGAACGCGGGCTTCGTCCCCGTGGACAACGTCGTCGGCCGCGCGATCGTGGTCGCCTGGCCGCCCACCCGCTGGGACACGCTGCCGATTCCCGACACGTTCGACCAGAACCTGAGCGCCGCCGCTCCGGGCGCGCTGGGCCTCGCGGGCGCGGTTCCGCTGGTGCTGTGGCGCAGGCGCCGCGTGGCGGGTCGTACGACTCCTCCCGTTACCGCCGGAAACTCCGGTGTTCCCGGGTCGGGTACCGCCGGGTAGGGTGCCGTCCCAGGCACCGATCTGGGGGACCACTGGGATGACCGGCACGACAACGCGTACGGACGAGGGCCACGGACGGCTCGGCAGCAAGCTGTCGGGACTGGCGGTGGCCCTCGGCTGTGTGCTCTTCCTCGGCGGCTTCGTCTGGGGCGCGATCCTCTACCGGCCGTACACCGTGCCGACCGACTCCATGTCACCCACCATCGTGGCCGGTGACCGGGTGCTGGCCCAGCGGATCGACGGCGGTGAGATCAAGCGCGGTGACGTCGTGGTCTTCACCCAGGAGAGCTGGGGCGACGTGCCCCTGGTCAAGCGGGTCGTGGCCGTGGGCGGGGACAAGATCTCCTGCTGCACGGACGGGAAGCTGGTCGTCAACGGCAAGCAGATCCAGGAGGCCTATATCCCCGAGGGCCAGTCCGCGGAGCTGATGGGCATCCCGTCGATCACGGTCCCCAAGGGGCGGCTGTTCGTGCTCGGGGACGAGCGCACCGGCTCGCTGGACTCCACGGCCCACCTCACCGAGGCCTTCAACGGCACGGTGGCGCGCGGCTCGGTGGCCGCCCGTGTCGACGCCGTGGTGTGGCCCATGAACGGCATGCTGGCCCGTCCCACGGGCTTCGAGACCCTGGGGGGCCTGTCCTCGCCGGGGCCGCTGCGGCTGCTCACCGTCGCGGTCGCGGTGGGCGGGGTGCTCGTCCTGGGCGGCGGTGCCTACGGGCCGATCGCCACGCTGCTGGCGAAGCGGCGGCGCCCTGTCGGGGAGGCGGAGCCGGCCGGTGCCCGCTGAGCCGGTGGGCGGTGTCGAGGACTCGTACGTCGGCGGGCTGCGCAAGGTGTCCCGGGTCGTGCTTCTCGATCCGCAGGACCGGATCCTGCTGCTGCACGGACACGAGCCGGACGATCCGGCCGACGACTGGTGGTTCACTCCCGGCGGTGGTCTGGAGGGCGACGAGACCCGCGAGGAGGCTGCGCTGCGGGAACTCGCGGAGGAGACCGGCATCACCGCGGCCGACGTCGAACTCGGTCCGGTGCTGTGGCGGCGCACGTGCTCCTTCCCGTTCGCGGGGCGCCGCTGGGACCAGGACGAGTGGTACTACCTGGCCCGTACGGACCGCACGGAGACCCGGGCCACCGGGCTCACGGAGCTGGAACGGCGCAGTGTCGCCGGAGCGCGCTGGTGGACGTGCCAGGAACTGACCCGGGCACATGAGACGGTGTATCCGACCAGACTCGCCGAGCTCCTGCGGAGGCTGCTCGACGAAGGGCCCCCGGCCCGTCCCGAGATCCTCGACACGGAAATCGTCTAGAGGCTCGCGTGACTGGCGCACAATGGTGGGACGCACGGCTGAAGGGGAACATGCCATGAGCGCCGAGGACCTCGAAAAGTACGAGACCGAGATGGAGCTGAAGCTCTACCGGGAGTACCGCGATGTCGTCGGTCTGTTCAAATATGTGATCGAGACCGAACGGCGCTTCTACCTCACCAACGACTACGAGATGCAGGTGCACTCGGTCCAGGGTGAGGTTTTCTTCGAGGTGTCCATGGCGGACGCCTGGGTGTGGGACATGTACCGGCCGGCCCGGTTCGTGAAGCAGGTACGGGTGCTCACGTTCAAGGACGTGAACATCGAGGAGCTCAACAAGAGCGATCTGGAGCTGCCGGGCGGCTGACAGTTCACTCATGTGGGTGACGGAGTTATCCACAACGCCGAGCTTGTCCACCAAGATCCAATAGCTCGTTGAACTGCCCTCACTGTTGGCGCCGGAGGTGGTGCCGACATGAGCAACGTGAACACACGCAACGGACAACGCGGCGCACTGGGCAGGTACGGCGAGGAACTGGCCGCGCGGCGGCTGACCGAGGCTGGGATGACGGTCCTGGACCGCAACTGGCGGGCCGGCCGCACCGGTGAGATCGACATCGTGGCCAGGGACGGCGACGCACTCGTCGTCTGCGAGGTCAAGACCCGCCGGTCGGCCGGACCGGCGGGTGCCTTCCAGCACCCGATGGCGGCCGTCACCCCGGCCAAGGCCGAACGGCTGCGAGGCCTCGCCGAACGCTGGGTCCAGGAACACGGGGGCGCACCGCCCGGCGGCGTCCGCATCGACCTGGTCGGCGTTCTGCTGCCCGAGCGCGGCGCACCCGTGGTGGAACACGCGCGGGGGGTGGCGTGATGGGATTCGCCCGTACGTGTTCGGTGGCGCTGGTGGGTGTCGAGGGCGTGGTCGTCGAGGTCCAGGCGGATCTCGAACCCGGCGTCGCCGCGTTCACCCTGGTGGGACTGCCCGACAAGAGCCTGACGGAGAGCAAGGACAGGGTCCGCGCGGCGGTCGTCAACTCGGGGGCCGCCTGGCCGCAGAAGAAGCTCACGGTGGGGCTCAGCCCGGCGTCCGTGCCCAAGAGCGGCAGCGGGTTCGATCTCGCTGTTGCCGCAGCGGTTCTCGGGGCCGCCGAGCGGATCGATCCCCGGGTCCTCGCCGACATCGTGATGATCGGCGAGCTGGGCCTCGACGGCCGGGTGCGGCCCGTCCGGGGCATCCTGCCGGCGGTGCTGGCGGCGGCCGACTCGGGCTACGAACAGGTCGTCGTCCCGGAGTGTGCCGCCGCCGAGGCCGCGCTGGTCCCCGGGGTGTCGGTGCTCGGTGTACGCAGTCTGCGGCAGCTGATCGCCGTCCTCACCGACGAGCCTGTACCCGACGAGGAACCGGACGAGCACGGCCGCCCCGACCCGCTCATGGCGGGCCTGCGGATGCCGGGCACCGGGGCGGCCACGGGCATGCACAGCATGGGTGCCGCCCAGTACGACAACGGCCACGACCTGGCCGACGTGGTGGGCCAGCACTCGGCGCGCACGGCCATGGAGGTGGCCGCGGCCGGCGGCCACCACGTCTTCCTCGAAGGGCCACCAGGAGCGGGCAAGACGATGCTCGCCGAGCGACTGCCCGCCGTCCTGCCCCGGCTCACCCGGGAGGAGTCGCTGGAGGTCACCGCGGTCCACTCGGTCGCGGGCCTGCTGCCACCGGGCAAGCCCCTGATCGACACGGCGCCCTACTGCGCCCCGCACCACTCGGCCACCATGCAGGCCCTCGTCGGCGGCGGACAGGGCGTCGCACGGCCCGGAGCGGTGTCGCTCGCTCATCGAGGCGTACTTTTTCTGGACGAAACCCCAGAATTCGGCAGCCAGGCGCTCGATGCCCTGCGCCAGCCCCTGGAGGCCGGGCACGTGGTGATCGCGCGGAGCGCGGGGGTCGTACGGTTCCCGGCCCGGTTCCTGATGATCCTGGCGGCGAATCCCTGCCCGTGCGGCCGCTTCTCACAGCGGGACACCCTCTGCGAGTGCCCGCCCTCCGTCATCCGGCGCTACCAGGCCCGGCTCTCCGGACCCCTGCTCGACCGGGTCGACCTGCGGGTCGAGGTGGACCGGGTCACGCGCTCCCAGCTCACCGAGTGCGGGGCGCGGGGCGAGTCCACGGCGACGGTCCGCGAACGGGTCCGGGCTGCCCGGGAGCGGGCGACGGCGCGGCTCGTGGGCACCCCGTGGCTGACCAACAGCGAGGTGCCGGGACGGGAGCTGCGCAGCCGTTGGCATGCCGTGCCCGGCGCGATGGAGGAGGCCGAGCGGAACCTGGAACGGGGCATGCTCACCGCGCGCGGCATCGACCGCGTCCTGCGGGTCGCCTGGACCGTCGCGGACCTCGTCGGCCACGACCGCCCCGACGCGACGGACGTCGCCCTGGCGCTGCAGCTGCGTACGGGGGTGCCGCGAGGGGTGCCCATGGCCATTGGGGCGTTGACGTGACGGGGGACGCGGTCGGCGGTGAGGTGGGGAGTCCGTTGGGGGCGGAAGGGGTTGCCCGGGTCTTTCTCACGCGGGTTGTCGAGCCCGGCGACGAGGTCGCCGGGCGGTGGATCCGGGAGTGCGGGGCCGTGGAGGTGGCGCGGCGGCTGCGGGACGGCGGGCCCATGCTGACCGGGGTCACCGGGACCCGGTGGGCGGGGCTGTGCGCTCGGGCGGCACAGGCCGAGCCCGAGCGGGATCTCGCCGTCGCGCGGGCGGCCGGGGTGCGGTTCGTGTGGCCCGGCGGGCCCGAGTGGCCGGCCCAGCTCGACGATCTGGGGGACGCGCGGCCCACGGGGCTGTGGGTGCGTGGGCGGCCCAGTCTGCGGATGTGGGCGCTGCGGTCCGTCGCCGTGGTGGGCGCCCGGGCGTGCACCGAGTACGGCGCGCATATGGCGGCAACGCTCGCCGCCGGGCTCGCGGAGCGGGGGTGGGTGGTGGTGTCGGGCGGGGCGTACGGGGTCGACGGGGCCGCGCACCGGGGCGCGCTCGGTGCGGGCGGGGCCACCGTCGCCGTACTGGCTTGCGGGGTCGACCGGCCCTACCCGCGCGGGCACACCCAGTTGATCACCAGGATCGCCGAACAGGGGCTGGTGGTGGGTGAGTTGCCGCCCGGTGACCATCCGACGCCGAGCCGGTTCGTGCAGCGGAACCGGGTGATCGCGGCCCTCACCCGGGGGACCGTGGTCGTCGAGGCCGCGTACCGCAGCGGCTCGCTCGTCACCGCGCGGGCGGCGCAGCGGCTGGGGCGGTTCACGATAGGGGTGCCGGGACCCGCCACCAGCGGGCTCTCCGCGGGTGTGCACGAACTCCTGCGCGGGGACGCGATGCTGGTCACCGACGCCGCGGAAGTCGCCGAGCTGGTCGGGGACATGGGTGAGCTGGCGCCGGACCGGCGCGGGCCGGTGCTCCCGCGCGACCTGCTGGAACCGGCGGCGGAACGCGTCCTGGCCGCGCTGCCCGCACGCGGGACGGCGACGGTGGACGACATCGCGCGGGGCGCGTCGACGGCCAAGGACGACGCGGTCGCCAGGCTGTACGAGCTCCGATCACTTGGTTACGTCGAACGACACGACGACGGCTGGAAGTTGACACGCGAGGCGATGATCTCCGTCCGGTCCGGGCGGGGCCAGTGCTGACCGAGCGTGTTCGGCCGTCCGGGGGATGCCCGACGCCCTTGCCGTTTCCCGCAGTTGGTCCGCACCGATGGTCACACAGGGCGACGACCATGACCCTGGAGGGCGTCCAGCGGAACGTATCTGTGCACACCCCGTCCCCCCGACCTCGCACACTGCGACGCCCCAGTCACGCTACGCTCACGTGGATTCCGGCTCAGACCGGCAGTCGGGCAGGCAATTCGACCAGACGGGTAATTCGACATCAGACCGCATCAGACCGACGGCCCGACCGGGCACACATCCAGACACCACCGGTTCACGGCAGAACGGCACTAGGCGACGTATGCCCCAGCACACCTCCGGGTCCGACCGGGCGGCGGCCCCACCGGCCGCCCGCGACGGCGGTAGCGGGCGCCCGCCCGCTCCTTCGACGCTCGACGAGCTGTGGCGTTCGTACAAGACGACGGGCGACGAGCGGCTGCGCGAGCAGCTGATCCTGCACTACTCGCCGCTCGTGAAGTACGTCGCCGGCCGGGTGAGCGTCGGGCTGCCGCCCAATGTCGAACAGGCGGACTTCGTCTCCTCCGGGGTGTTCGGGCTGATCGACGCGATCGAGAAGTTCGACATCGAGCGGGAGATCAAGTTCGAGACGTACGCGATCACGCGCATCCGGGGCGCGATGATCGACGAACTGCGGGCGCTGGACTGGATTCCGCGGTCCGTACGGCAGAAGGCGCGCAACGTGGAGCGGGCGTACGCGACGCTGGAGGCGCGGCTGCGGCGGACGCCGTCGGAGGGTGAGGTGGCCGCCGAGATGGGCATCGCCGTCGACGAACTCCACGCCGTGTTCAGCCAGTTGTCGCTGGCCAACGTGGTCGCGCTGGAGGAGCTGCTGCACGCCGGGGGCGAGGGCGGCGACCGGCTGAGCCTCATGGACACCCTGGAGGACACCGCCGCCGACAACCCGGTCGAGGTGGCCGAGGGGCGGGAGCTGCGGCGGTTCCTGGCGCGGGCGATCAACACACTGCCCGACCGGGAGAAGACCGTCGTGACCCTGTACTACTACGAGGGGCTCACCCTCGCCGAGATCGGCAACGTACTGGGCGTGACCGAGAGCAGGGTCAGTCAGATCCACACCAAGTCGGTCCTGCAACTGCGCGCGAAACTGGCGAGCTTCGGGCGCTGACTCCCCTCCGGGGCCGTCCGTCCGTACAGTGGTTGACGTGCCAAGGATTCGAGCGGCCTCCGTGGCCGAGCACCGGTCGATGCAGCGAGCCGCCCTGCTGGACGCGGCGAGGTCCCTGCTGTCCGAGGGCGGGACGGAGGCGCTGACCTTCCCGGCCCTGGCCGAGCGGACGGGGCTCGCGCGGTCGTCCGTCTACGAGTACTTCCGGTCGCGGGCGGCCGTCGTCGAGGAGCTGTGCGAGGTCGACTTCCCGGTCTGGGCGGCCGAGGTCGAGGCGGCTATGGCCGCGGCGGAGGGGCCCGAGGGCAAGGTCGAGGCGTATGTGCGTCGGCAGCTCGCGCTGGTGGGGGACCGGCGGCACCGGGCTGTTGTGGCGATCTCGGCGAGTGAGCTGGATGCGGGGGCCCGGGAGAAGATCCGGGCCGCGCACGGTGGGCTGGTCGCGATGGTGGTCGAGGCGTTGCGGGACATCGGGCATGCGGAGCCTCGGCTGGCTGCGATGTTGTTGCAGGGGGTTGTCGACGCTGCCGTGCGGCGGATCGAGTTCGGGGTTGCTGAGGATCCCGTGGTGATTACGGATGCGGCTGTGGGGATGGCTCTGCGGGGTGTGCGGGGCTGAGACGGGGTGTGGGCTGGTGTCGGAGGTTGGTGTCGCGCAGCCCGGCGCTTGCGGGGTGCCGCTCTCTGTGGGACGGGAGCCTCCCCTGGCGGCACGCATGCCCGCAGGCTGCGTGCGCGGCTATGGGGGCAGCGGTACGCCCTGTACCGGTAGTAGGCGGGACGGGCCCCTGCGTAGGAGCCACGAGGGCAGCAGTGTGAGCGGGTCCAGGTATGTGTCGCCTCTGAGTAAGCCCCAGTGCACGCACGTCGTCGGGCAGTGGGTGCCTCCTGGTTCCACGGTCCCTACCATCTCGCCCGCCTTTACCTCCGCTCCCTTCTTCAGCGCTGCCGTCACCGGCTCGTACGTTGTCCGTAGGGGCGGAGTGCCTGTGCCCGTGAGTTCCACCGAGACGACTCCTCGGCCCGCCACCCGGCCCGCGAAGTGCACTCGGCCCGGGGCCACCGCCCGGACCGGGGTGCCCGTCGTTGCCGCCAGGTCCACGCCTCGGTGGCCCCTCGCGTAGGGCGTCGGGGGTGGCTCCCAGGCCCGTAGGACCAGGGGGCGGGTGCCCACGGGCCAGGACCGGGCGATCGTGGGGGTGGGCGGGGGCTCCGGTGCGAGGGGGTCGGGATCGGCCGCTCCCTGTGCCGTCGATGTCGTCAGTGTCAGTAGCAGGCCCACGGTCCAGCACGCTCCTCGGTTCGCTCGCATGGGAGGAGGCTGGCGCGATTCACGGTGGTTCGTGCGGGGCTGTGGAGTACTGACCGGTTGTGGACAACGGCGTCACCCGGGGCCTCGCGGGTCCCGTACACTTCCTTTGGCGATCCGGGTCACCGGGTCGACTTCGCACGCCCCGACATCAGGCCCCGTATGGAGTCGGTGTCAGCGCCTCTCGGTCCCTCGCGGCAAGGCGCAAATCGGGCGTCAGGCGCGGGTGCCGGCCGGTACCCGCGGCACAACCGAGAAACACAAGGAGAACGGCCATGGCCGTCGTCACGATGCGGGAGCTGCTGGAAAGCGGCGTCCACTTCGGTCACCAGACCCGTCGTTGGAACCCGAAGATGAAGCGGTTCATCTTCACGGAGCGCAACGGCATCTACATCATCGACCTGCTCCAGTCGCTGTCGTACATCGACCGCGCCTACGAGTTCGTCAAGGAGACCGTCGCCCACGGCGGCACGGTCATGTTCGTCGGCACGAAGAAGCAGGCGCAGGAGGCGATCGCCGAGCAGGCGACCCGCGTCGGCATGCCCTACGTCAACCAGCGCTGGCTGGGCGGCATGCTCACCAACTTCTCGACCGTCTACAAGCGTCTGCAGCGCCTCAAGGAGCTCGAGCAGATCGACTTCGAGGACGTCGCCGCGTCCGGTCTGACCAAGAAGGAGCTTCTCGTGCTCTCGCGCGAGAAGGCCAAGCTGGAGAAGACCCTCGGTGGTATCCGCGAGATGCAGAAGGTGCCCAGCGCCGTCTGGATCGTGGACACCAAGAAGGAGCACATCGCCGTTGGTGAGGCCCGGAAGCTCAACATTCCGGTCGTCGCGATCCTCGACACCAACTGCGACCCCGACGAGGTCGACTACAAGATCCCGGGCAACGACGACGCGATCCGCTCCGTCACCCTGCTCACCCGCGTGATCGCCGACGCTGTCGCCGAGGGCCTCATCTCCCGTTCCGGCGTCAACACTGGTGACAAGGGCGAGAAGGCCGTCGCCGAGCCCCTCGCCGAGTGGGAGCGCGACCTCCTCGAGGGCGAGAAGAAGGCTGACGACGCCGAGGCGCCCGCCGCCGAGGCCGCTGCCGCTGAGGCCCCCGCCGAGGCTCCGGTCGAGGCCGCCGCCGAGGCCGAGGTCGCCGCTGAGGCCCCCGTCGAGGCTCCCGTCGCCGAGGCTCCGGCCGCGGACGCCGAGCAGGCCTGACCCTCACCCCTTCGGGTTGTTGACGGCGGGGGCACCTCCATCGGGCCCCCGCCTTCGATCCGTAGATCTTTCAGACTTCGAGAGAGACTCCGAGAATCATGGCGAACTACACCGCCGCCGACGTCAAGAAGCTCCGTGAGCTCACCGGCGCCGGCATGATGGACTGCAAGAAGGCGCTGGACGAGGCCGAGGGCGATGTCGACAAGGCCGTAGAGGCCCTGCGCATCAAGGGCCAGAAGGGCGTCGCCAAGCGCGAGGGCCGGTCCGCCGAGAACGGCGCCGTCGTCTCCCTGATCGCCGACGACAACACCTCCGGTGTCCTCGTCGAGCTGAAGTGCGAGACGGACTTCGTCGCCAAGGGCGAGAAGTTCCAGGCCGCTGCCAACGCGCTCGCCGAGCACGTCGCCAAGACCTCCCCGGCCGACCTGGAGGCGCTGCTCGCCTCCGAGATCGAGGCCGGCAAGACGGTTCAGGCGTACGTCGACGAGGCCAACGCCAACCTGGGCGAGAAGATCGTCCTGGACCGCTTCGCGCAGTACGCGGACGGTTTCGTGCTGGCGTACATGCACCGCACGATGCCCGACCTGCCCCCGCAGATCGGTGTCCTCGTCGAGCTGGACAAGCCCAACGCCGACGTCGCCAAGGGCATCGCCCAGCACATCGCCGCCTTCGCGCCGAAGTACCTCTCCAAGGAGGACGTGCCGGCCGAGGTCGTCGAGACCGAGCGCCGTGTCGCCGAGGAGACCACCCGCGCCGAGGGCAAGCCCGAGGCCGCCCTGCCGAAGATCGTCGAGGGTCGCGTCAACGGCTTCTTCAAGGACGCCACGCTGCTCGGCCAGCCGTACGCCCTGGACAACAAGAAGTCCGTCCAGAAGGTCCTGGACGAGGCCGGTGTCACCCTGAAGCGCTTCACGCGCATCAAGGTCGGCATCTGAGTCCGTACCGCGATCGACGCGCGGCCCACGTAGGCATGCCTATAGGGTCGACGGCAGTCACGCGCGTACGCCGTCACGCACGCGCGCGTGGCGGACGACAGCAGATCTGACGAGGAGGCCATTGCCGAGCATGGGATGCGATCGACACCCCACCGGCAGTGGCCTTCTTCGTATGTGTGACACGTGAAGAGGCGAGATTCTCCATGACCACCAAGGCCCAGAAGAGCGAAGACGGCAAGGTACGCGGCCGGTTCATGCTGAAGCTGTCCGGAGAGGCCTTCTCCGGTGGCGGGGGCCTGGGCGTCGACCCTGACGTGGTGCACAAGATTGCCCGCGAGATCGCGGCCGTCGTGCGCGACGGCTCGCAGATCGCCGTCGTCATCGGCGGCGGCAACTTCTTTCGCGGCGCGGAACTCCAGCAGCGCGGTATGGACCGGGCCCGTTCGGACTACATGGGCATGCTCGGCACCGTCATGAACTGCCTCGCCCTCCAGGACTTCCTGGAGAAGGAGGGCATCGACAGCCGGGTCCAGACCGCCATCACCATGGGACAGGTCGCCGAGCCGTACATCCCGCTGCGCGCCGTACGGCACCTGGAGAAGGGCCGTGTGGTCATCTTCGGCGCCGGTATGGGCATGCCGTACTTCTCCACCGACACGACCGCCGCACAGCGCGCCCTGGAGATCGACGCCGAGGCGCTGCTGATGGGCAAGAACGGCGTGGACGGGGTCTACGACTCCGACCCGAAGACCAACCCCGAAGCCGTCAAGTTCGACTCGCTCGGCTACGGCGAGGTCATCACCCGGGACCTCAAGGTCGCCGACATGACCGCGATCACGCTGTGCCGTGACAACAAGCTCCCGATCCTCGTCTTCGAGCTTCTGACCGAGGGCAATATCGCGCGAGCCGTCAAGGGTGAGAAGATCGGCACTCTCGTCGGTGAACAGGGCAGCCGGGACTGACCAGGGATCAGCCCTGCCCGGGGACGGACCCTGAGCGGGGGATGGACAATGGCCTGCCGGTCGGGAACCGTGCAGGAAGAAGACGCGACGCAGCCGGCCGCCGACCCTGACCGAACAGCAGCCGGGCCTACTCAAGACACGCAGGAGCAAGTGGTGATCGAAGAGACCCTCCTCGAGGCCGAGGAGAAGATGGAGAAGGCCGTCGTGGTCGCCAAGGAGGACTTCGCCGCGATCCGCACCGGTCGTGCGCACCCGGCGATGTTCAACAAGATCGTGGCCGACTACTACGGCGCGCTGACGCCGATCAACCAGCTGGCCTCGTTCTCCGTGCCCGAACCGCGCATGGCCGTGGTGACCCCGTTCGACAAGAGCGCGCTGCGCAACATCGAGCAGGCGATCCGCGACTCCGACCTCGGCGTCAACCCGAGCAACGACGGAAACATCATCCGCGTGGTGTTCCCCGAACTCACCCAGGAGCGACGCAAGGACTACATCAAGGTCGCCCGGACCAAGGCCGAGGACTCCAAGATCTCGATCCGGTCCATCCGCCGCAAGGCCAAGGACGCCATCGACAAGTTCGTCAAGGACGGCGAGGTCGGCGAGGACGAGGGCCGCCGCGCGGAGAAGGAGCTCGACGACACCACCGCGAAGTACGTCGCACAGGTGGACGAGCTTCTCAAGCACAAGGAAGCGGAGCTTCTCGAAGTCTGATGAACGACTCTTCCTGGGGAGCGCCGCCACACGCCGGGTACTGGGGGCCGTCCGACGGGGGGCCTGTCCAGGGGGCTGCCCCGGCGGGTCCCGCGTACGATGCGCACCACGCGCAGCAGACTCGCCCCATGCCCATCGTGCCCGACGTACCCGCACATGGCGGGGACCAGGATGACGACCGGGGGGCCGCTCGGCCGGGCGGCCCCTTGTTCCGCGACGAGACGCCACAGGCGCAGCCCCACGGGACGGTGCCGCAGAAGCCGGATTCCATGCCCACGCCCGACGACGCCGCCCAGCCCGCCCCCGCCCCGCAGAAGAAGAGCGCGGGCCGGGACCTGGGCGCGGCCATAGGGGTCGCCATCGGGCTCGGTGCGGTGATCCTCGCGTCGCTGTTCGTCGTCAAGGCCGTCTTCGTCGGCGTGATAGTCGTCGCCGTCGTGGTGGGCCTGTGGGAGCTGACGTCCCGGCTCCAGGAGCGCAAGGGCATCAAGGCACCGCTGGTGCCGCTCGCGCTCGGCGGGGCCGCGATGGTCGTCTCCGGATACGTCCGGGGTGCCGAGGGCGCGTGGGTCGCGATGGCGCTCACCGCGCTCGCGGTCCTGGTCTGGCGTATGACGGAACCACCGGAGGGCTACCTCAAGGACGTCACGGCGGGCGTCTTCGCGGCCTTCTACGTCCCGTTCCTGGCCACGTTCGTCGCGATGATGCTCACCGCCGACGACGGTGCGCAGCGCGTCATGACGTTCCTGCTGCTGACCGTGGTCAGCGACACCGGGGCCTACGCGATCGGCTGGCGCTTCGGCAAGCACAAGCTCGCCCCGCGCATCAGCCCCGGCAAGACCCGCGAGGGCATGCTGGGGGCGGTCGTCTTCGCGATGGTGGCGGGCGCGCTGCTGATGGAGCTCGCGATCGACGACGGCACCTGGTGGCAGGGCCTGCTGCTCGGCCTCGCGGTCGCGGTCAGCGCCACGCTCGGCGACCTCGGCGAGTCCATGATCAAGCGGGACCTGGGCATCAAGGACATGGGCACGCTGCTGCCGGGCCACGGCGGGATCATGGACCGGCTGGACTCGTTGCTGCCCACGGCTCCCGTGGTGTGGCTGCTGTTCGTCGCCTTCGTGGGCTGAGGGCGGGGGCGACGGCGGTGCTGAGAGCGGTCGGAATGTTCCAGTACGGTCCGGGTTTCCTGTGAAACACCTAAGTCGGTCTGAAACCACCCCTTTCGAACCTAAGATCGACTTCGGTGTGGTCGATGTGTCCGGAAGGGGTGGCGTGCATGTGGGGGCGTAGTCGTGCCAGACGCGAGCGGCAGGCCGAAGGGCTGGCAGCTGTCACCGGCCCGGTCGAGGCGGCAGACGCTGCTCATCAGGCGCTGCTGGAGCTGAGCCGGGAGATGCGGGGCGAGCTGGCGCGGCTCGAAGCGCTGCTCGACCGTGGCGACGGGGTGCCCTCGGACACCATCCGGGAGCAGACGCTCGGCGCGGTGACTGTCTTCGCCGACCTGGACGGCGTGTCCCGGCAGTACCAGGAGATCCGTACGGCAACCGTCGAGGCGGCCGAGCACGGCGTCGAGGTGGCCGCTCCCTGGCTGGCGGCGCTCCGGGAGCACACCGGGTCGATGACCGAGCTGGGGGAGACGTTCGCCGGGGTCGGCGAGTCCCTGGCCTACCTCCGCGAACGCACCGAGCGGCTGCGCGCCGACCTGGTCCCGCTGCGCGAGGGGGCCCACGAGGCCCTGCGTGCCGCCCAGGACGAGCTGGCCGCCGCCGAGGGCGCCGACGGCTGGCACGCCTGGCAGACGGCCCTCACCACCCTGGCCACCCGACTGACCGAACTGGACGGCGGCCACGTCGTACCGACGGCCCGACGCAAGGTCAGCGACCACTACCGCGAGCTGGAGCGAGAGGTGGCGGAGCTGCGGGGGGCGATGGCGGCGGCGCCTCGGTGAGTGCGTCTCAGCTCTGCTGAGCTGGCCTTTTGTGCATGCTTCGGATGTTGTCCACAGGGCGGCAAGGGGCTGTCCGGATGTCTGCGACACTGGTACAGCCATGCCTAAGCCCGGAGAACTCACATTCGTCGCCCCGCGCGGAGCCCAGAAGCCGCCGCGGCATCTTGCCGATCTCACGCCCGCCGAGCGCAAAGAGGCCGTTGCCGCGATCGGTGAGAAGCCGTTTCGTGCCAAGCAGCTCTCGCAGCACTACTTCGCGCGGTTCGCGCACGACCCGGCCGAGTGGACGGACATCCCGGCCGCCTCGCGCACCAAGCTCCAGGAGGCGCTGCTTCCGGAGCTGATGACGGTCGTCCGGCATCTGTCGACCGACCAGGAGACCACCCGCAAGACACTGTGGCGGATGGTCGACGGGACGCTCGTCGAGTCGGTGCTCATGCGGTACCCGGACCGGGTGACCATGTGCATCAGCTCGCAGGCGGGGTGCGGGATGAACTGCCCGTTCTGCGCGACCGGGCAGGCGGGTCTTGACCGGAATCTGTCCACCGCCGAGATCGTGCACCAGATTGTTGATGGCATGCGTGCGCTTCGGGACGGGGAGATTCCCGGTGGACCGGCGCGGCTGTCCAACATCGTTTTCATGGGCATGGGTGAGCCCCTTGCCAACTACAAGCGCGTCGTCGGTGCCATCCGTGCGCTGACCGACCCCGAGCCGGACGGGCTCGGGCTGTCGCAGCGGGGGATCACCGTCTCGACCGTCGGGCTGGTGCCGGCCATCAACCGGTTCTCCGACGAGGGCTTCAAGTGCCGGCTCGCCATCTCCCTGCACGCCCCCGACGACGAACTGCGCGACACCCTCGTACCCGTCAACACCCGGTGGAAGGTCCGCGAGGTCCTCGACGCCGGGTGGGAGTACGCGGCCAAGTCGGGGCGTCGGCTGTCCATCGAGTACGCGCTGATCCGGGACATCAATGACCAGGCCTGGCGCGGTGACCGCCTCGGGCGGCTGCTCCGGGGCAAGCCCGTGCATGTCAACCTGATCCCGCTGAACCCGACTCCGGGGTCCAAGTGGACCGCCTCGCGGCCCGAGGACGAGAAGGCGTTCGTCGAGGCGATCGCCGCCCACGGGGTGCCCGTGACCGTTCGGGACACCCGGGGGCAGGAGATCGACGGGGCGTGCGGCCAGCTCGCGGCCACCGAGCGATAGCCTGCGGCCGGCCACCGGGCGGTAGCTCGCGGCCACCGAGCGGTACTCTTACGTCGTACCTACATATCTTCATATTCCGACAGGGGAGCGCCACAGCGCTGAGAGTGCGGGACAGACCGCAGACCCTCTGAACCTCGCCCAGGTCATTCTGGGTAGGAAGTTCGGTCATCACTCAAGCTGTTGCGCCCTGCCCGGGAACCCTCCATGAGGACCCGGGCAGGGCCGCGTCTCTTCCTGGTCATCCCAGGAGGAAAATCCAGTGAATCCCGTGAGCATCACCAAGCAGGTCGCGGCCATCGCCGTCGGGCTGGGGCTCGTCACGCTGTCCGCGTGCGGGTCCGAGGACGGCGGCAGCGGTTCGGCGGCGGAGTCCAAGACCGTCACCCTCGTCAGCCATGACTCGTGGGCCGTGTCGAAGGACGTTCTCGCCGCCTTCGAGAAGCAGTCCGGGTACACCGTCAAGGTCCTCAAGGACGGCGACGCCGGGCAGGCCGTCAACAAGGCGATCCTGACCAAGGACAACCCGCAGGGCGATGTCTTCTTCGGCGTCGACAACACCCTGCTCTCCCGCGCGCTCGACAACGGGCTCTTCCAGTCGTACGAGGTGAAGGACGCCGACGCGATCCTGCCCGCGTACCGGGCCGACGAGGACAAGCACCGGGTCACGCCGATCGACACCGGGGACATCTGCGTCAACTACGACAAGGCCTGGTTCAGCGGGCACAAGCTGACCCCGCCCGAGTCCTTCGACGATCTGATCAAGCCCGCCTACAAGGATCTCCTCGTCACCGAGAACGCCTCCACCTCCTCGCCCGGGCTCGGCTTCCTGCTCGGCAGCGCCGCCAAGTACGGCGACGACGGCTGGACCGGCTACTGGAAGAAGCTCCAGGCCAACGGCGTGAAGGTCGTCGACGGGTGGGAGCAGGCCTACAACGAGGAGTTCTCCGGGTCGGCCGGCGGCAAGAAGGCCAAGGGCGACCGGCCGCTCGTCGTCTCGTACGCCTCCTCGCCGCCCGCCGAGGTGATCTTCGCCGACCCGAAGCCGACCACCGCCCCGACCGGGGTCGCGACCGGCACCTGCTTCCGGCAGGTCGAGTACGCCGGGCTGCTCAGCAACGCCAGGAACAGCGAGGGCGGCAAGGCGCTGCTCGACTTCCTCGTCGGCAAGACCTTCCAGGAGGACATGCCGCTCAACATGTTCGTGTATCCCGTGCGGGAGGGCGCCCAGGTGCCCGCCGAGTTCACCGAGTACGGGCCGCAGGCCAAGGACCCCGAGACCATGGCCCCCGCGAAGATCGCCGAACACCGTGACCAGTGGGTCAAGTCGTGGACATCGCTCGTACTGAAGTAACCCCGGATGCGGGTCCCGAGGCAGGTCCGGCGGTCGGGCGCGGGAAGGGTGTCGCTCTGCGCGGCGCCCTGCTCGTGCTGCCCGTCGTCTTCTTCGCGCTCTTCTTCGCCTATCCCGTCGCCGCCATCGTCGCGCGCGGCCTGCACATCGACGGGGTCTGGCGGTTCGGGCAGATCGGGGACGTGCTGGGGGACTCCGGTATCCGGCGTGTTCTCTGGTTCACCGCCTGGCAGGCGCTCGCGTCCACCGCGCTCACGCTGCTGATCGCGCTCCCCGGCGCATACGTCTTCGCGCGCTTCGATTTCAGGGGCAAGCAGATTCTGCGGGCCGTGGTGACCGTGCCGTTCGTGCTGCCGACCGTCGTCGTCGGTACGGCGTTCCTGGCGCTGGTCGGGCGCGGCGGGCTGCTCGACGAGCTGTGGGGCGTACGACTGGACACCACCGTGTGGGCGATCCTGCTCGCGCACGTCTTCTTCAACTACGCCGTCGTGGTGCGGACCGTCGGCGGGCTCTGGGCGCAGCTCGACCCCAGGCAGGAGGAGGCCGCGCGAGTGCTCGGTGCCTCGCGGTTCGCGGCCTGGCGGCAGGTCACCCTGCCCGCCCTCGCGCCCGCCGTCGCCGCCGCCGCGCTCATGGTCTTCCTCTTCACCTTCACCTCCTTCGGGGTGGTGCAGATCCTCGGCGGACCGACCTTCGCCACCCTCGAAGTGGAGATCTACCGGCAGACCTCCGAGATCTTCGACCTCGGTACGGCCGCTGTCCTGACGATCGTCCAGTTCGTGGCCGTGGGCGCGATCCTCGCCGTGCACGCCGGGACGGTACGGCGGCGGGAGAGCGCGCTGCGGCTCGTGGCGCCTGAGACCACCTCGCGTCGGCCGCGTGGACGGGGGCAGTGGGCACTGCTGGGTGGGGTGCTGGTGAGCATCGCCCTGCTGCTCGTGCTGCCGCTCGGTGTTCTTGTGCAGCGGTCGTTCGATACGCCCGGTGGGTTCGGCTTCGGGTACTACAGAGCGCTCACCAGCGACGACTCCGGGATCTTTCTCGTCGCGCCGATCGCCGCCATCGGGAACTCGCTCCAGTACGCCCTCGCCGCCACCGGTATCGCCGTCGTGGTGGGGTCGCTGGCCGCCGTGGCGCTCACCCGGCGCGATGCCGGGCGGCTCGTACGGGGGTTCGACGCGCTGTTGATGCTGCCGCTCGGGGTGTCGGCGGTGACCGTCGGGTTCGGGTTCCTCATCGCGCTCGACGAGCCGCCGCTCGATCTGCGCAGCAGCTGGATCCTCGTACCGCTCGCTCAGGCGCTGGTCGGGGTGCCGTTCGTGGTGCGGACCATGCTGCCGGTGCTGCGGGCCGTGGACGGGCGGCTCAGGGAGGCGGCGGCCGTCCTCGGGGCCTCGCCCTGGCGGGTCTGGCGCGAGGTCGATCTGCCGATCGTACGGCGGGCGCTGCTGGTCGCGGCCGGGTTCGCGTTCGCGGTGTCGCTGGGCGAGTTCGGGGCGACCGTGTTCATCGCGCGGCCCGACAATCCGACCCTGCCGGTCGCCGTGGCCCGGCTGCTGGGTCGTCCGGGTGACCTCAACTACGGCCAGGCGATGGCCCTTTCGACGATCTTGATGGTGGTGTGCGCGGTGGCCCTGTTGGTGCTGGAGCGGCTGCGGACCGACCGGACGGGGGAGTTCTAACCATGACCATGCTCAGTCTCGAAGGGGCGTCCGTGCGGTTCGGGGCGCGGGCCGTGTTGGACGGGGTCGGCCTCGATGTCGCCGAGCACGAGATCGTGTGTGTGCTCGGGCCGAGCGGCAGCGGGAAGTCGACGCTGCTGCGGGCGGTTGCCGGCCTTCAGCCGTTGGACGCGGGGCGGGTGTTGCTGGACGGGCGGGATCTCGCAGAGGTGCCCGCGCACAAGCGGGGGGTCGGGCTGATGTTCCAGGATCATCAGCTGTTCCCGCAGCGGGACGTCGGAGGCAACGTCGGGTTCGGGTTGCGTATGCATCACGTGTCCAAGGAGCAACAGGGCGTACGTGTGCGGGAGTTGCTGGAGCTGGTGGGGTTGCCGGGGGCTGCGGGGCGGGCTGTTGCCGCGTTGTCCGGTGGGGAGCAGCAGCGGGTCGCTCTTGCTCGGGCGCTTGCGCCTCGGCCTCGGTTGCTGATGCTCGACGAGCCGCTGGGGCAGCTGGATCGGTCGCTGCGGGAGCGGCTTGTTGTCGAACTCCGGGAGCTTTTTGGGCGGTTGGGGACCACCGTGCTCGCGGTCACCCATGACCAGGGGGAGGCCTTCGCTCTTGCCGACCGGGTGGTGGTGATGCGGGATGGGCGGATCGCTCAGTCCGGTACGCCGCTTGAGGTGTGGCAGCGGCCTGTTGACGAGTTCGTGGCGCGGTTTCTTGGCTTCGACAATGTTGTTGAGGCGACGGTGAGTGGGCAGGTCGCGGATACGGCGTGGGGGAAGGTGCCGGTGCCTGAGGGCAGTTTGCAGGGGGTGCGGATGGTGCTTGTGCGGCCTGGTGGTGTGCGGGTGGTGGCTGCCGATGAGGGGTTGCGGTGTGTTGTGGCTGCGCGGACCTTTCGGGGTACGCATGTTGCTGTGCGGCTTCAGCCTGAGGATGTGTCCGGGGGTGCGCCTCGGGTGGAGGCCGCGTGTGCGTTGCGGGAGGCGCCGGAGCCGGGGGATGTGGTTGGGGTGGTCTTTGATGCGGCGGAGACTGTTGTGCTTGGGTGAGCGTGGGGGCTTTTCTCGCCCCCGCCGCCCCTACCCGTCCCATCCCTGGGGGCTGCGCCCCCAGACCCCCCTATCGGCCTGAACGGCCTCGTCCTCAAACGCCGGACGGGCTGAAATGCCCCGGCATTAGGGTTTTGGGTATGACGACGCTCCCGCATGACCGCTACTGCGATGAAATCGCCCATCAGGTCCGACAGTTGAGGGCTGTTGTGACCTCTGGTGTCGATCTGGACGTGACCGTGCCGACCTGTCCCGACTGGTCGTTCGAGCAGTTGGTGCGGCACACCGGTGGTGCCCTGCGGTGGGTGGACACGCTGGTGCGTACGCGGGCCGACGAGAACGTTGATGAGGAGCGGGTGCCTTTGGGGGGTGGGCCTGAGGTTCGGGGGGATGTCGGCGCGCTGGACGCCTGGCTTGCCGAGACCGGGGAGTTGGTCGTCGGGGCGTTGCGTGAGGCCGGGGCGGATACCAAGGTGTGGGCCTGGGCCGGGATCCACAACTCGGGGTTCTGGGCGCGGCGGATGGCCCACGAGATCACCGTCCACCGTGCGGACGCGACCCTCGCCGCCGGGCTGCCGTACGAGGTCGCTGCCGACATCGCCGCCGACGCGATCGACGAGTGGCTGCAGATCGTCGAGTTCGTGCAGCGGACCGATCCGCATGACGCGGCGCGGGAGTTGCGGGGGGTGGGGCGCAGTATTCATCTCCATGCCACGGACGCCGCCCCGGAGTTGAACGCCGAGTGGCTCGTCGAGCTCACCGAGGGCGGTGTCGTCTGGCGTCGCGGGCATGAGAAGGCGACGGTCGCCCTGCGCGGGCCCCTCACCGACGTCCTGCTCGCCTTCTATCGGCGACTCCCGCTGGACAGTCCGGAGTTGGAGGTTCTCGGAGAGCGGGAGCTTCTGGACTTCTGGCTGGAGAGGGCCACCTTCGGCTGACAGCGGAGTGGCCCGCCTCCCTGACGAGGGGCGGGCCACAGCGTACGTACAACCAGATGCCACTTGTGGAACGTCAGCGGTTGCTGGACGCCCCACGACGGCGCATGCCGAAGAAGACTGCGCCGCCGCCGACGGCGACCAGGGCAGCCGCGATGCCGGCGATCACGCCGGTGTTCGAGCTGGCGCCGGTCTCGGCGAGGTTGGAGCTGCCGCCCGCAGGCGTCGGAACGCTGCTCGCGGGGGCACCCGGGGTGCTCTCGTCGGCCGACGGGGTCGGGGTCGCCGACTCCTCGGGCTCCGAGGCCGACGGGGTCGGCGTCGCGGGCTCGGACGGCTCCGGGGTCTCCGACGCCGGCGGGGTCGGAGTCGGGGTCGGCTCCGTCTTGCAGGCGTCGCCCGGCGTGGTCACGTCCGGCTTGATGTACTCGTCGACCTGGTTGCCGGCCTTGACGTGGACGCGGTACGTCGTGTTCGGCGCCCAGTCCTCCGAGAAGTCGACGGTGACGCCCTCGCGGGTGCCCACGACGTCCTCGGTGCCGATGACCTTGTCTCCCAGGTACACGGTGACCGTGGCCGGGGTGCCCGACGGGTCCTTGTCGGTGACGCTGATGACACCGTTTTCGCCGTCGCACTTGGCGACGGCGGAGAACTCACTGATGTTGCAGGCGAACGCGTTGCCGGCGACACCCAGCGCGAGCGCGGCCGAGGCGGAGGCGACACCGAGAAAACGCACGGAACGTGCGGTACGGCGAGATATGGACACGATTGCCCTTCACGGGATGCGCAACTGAGGGGGGTGGAGGGAGTGAAGAGACCTCATCACCTCATCACCCCCAGGAGTCTCACAGGTTTATAAGCGCGGGATAAGGGCTGTCAATCCGTATGCGGGCTACAGGGATTGGTTTTGCCTACCCGTTAACCAGCGAGACGTTTCAAGGCCTCCGGAGCCTCCTCGATCCGGTCGACCAGGGCGATTCGGTCCTCCATCGCCCGCTCCCGCGCGAGTGCCTGGAGCAGCGGCCAGGCGGGCAGCCGCTCGGTCCAGTGCGCGCGGTTCACGAGCACCATGGGCGTGGGCTCGCCGCGCGACTCGTAGTAGTTCGGGGTCGCGTTGTCGAAGATCTCCTGTACGGTCCCGGCGGCGCCCGGCAGGAAGACGACCCCCGCGTTCGAGCGGGCCAACAGGCCGTCCTCGCGGGTGGCGTTGGCGAAGTACTTGGCGATGTGCGATGCGAAGGCGTTCGGCGGCTCGTGCCCGTAGAACCAGGTCGGGATGCCGACCGAGTTGCCGCCCCTGGGCCAGCGTGAGCGGACCTCGAACGCGGCGCGCGCCCAGTCGGTGATCGAGGGCCTGAATGAGGGCGCTGTGGCGAGGAGTTCGCACGCCTCGTCGAGCATGGTGTCCTCGAAGGGCGCCGCGTACGCCCCGAGGTTCGCCGCCTCCATCGCGCCCGGGCCGCCGCCCGTGGCCACTGTGAACCCGGCGCGCGTCAGCTCGCGCCCCAGGCGCGCGGCACCGGCGTACGCCTCGGTCCCGCGTGCCATCGCGTGCCCGCCCATCACCCCCACGACCTGTGTTCCGCGCAGGAGTTCGTCCAGGGCGTCGGTGACGGAGTCGTCGTGGACGGAGCGCAGCATCGAGGCGAAGACGTCGCCGTCGGCCTTGGTGAGCTGGAACCAGGCGTACGCGAGAGCGTCGGGTGTCCGCTCGTAGCCCTTGTCGAGCCCGGCGAACAGCTCGTCCGGCGAGTAGGGATGGCCGCGGTACGGGTCGAAGGGCAGGTCGGGGGCGGGCGGGAAGACCAGGGCGCCGCTCGCGCGGACCTTCGCCGCCGCGTCCTGCCGCATCGGGCAGCCGAGGAAGACGGCGCCCGCGGTGTCGCTGGTCAGCAGTTCCTTCGTACGGTCCGTCAGATCGACTGCCTGGACGCGGAATCCGGCGAGGGTGCCGCGCGCCGAGACCACGGCGTCGAACTCCTCCAGCGTCTCGATCTCACGGTCGTCGTGGTGGGCCGCATGGGCGGGGCTCGTCTGCACCCGCCCATGTAAGCACGGTCCGTGTCAGGGCTTGTCCTAGCCCTGGACGGCCGCCGGGTCCATCCACACGACCTCCCAGGTGTGGCCGTCGAGGTCGTCGAACGAGCGGCCGTACATGAAGCCGAGGTCCTGCGTCTGGCCGGCCGGGGAACCGCCTGCGGCGAGCGCCTTGTCGACCAGCTCGTCGACCTTCTCGCGGCTCTCGGCGCTCAGCGCGACCAGCACCTCGCTGGTCTTCGTCGCGTCCGCGATCTCCTTCTGGGTGAAGGTCGCGTAGAACGCCTTGGTGAGCAGCATCGCGACGATGGTGTCGCTGATCACGATGGACGCGGCGTTGTCGTCGCTGAACTGGGGGTTGATCGTGTAGCCGAGTTCCGTGAAGAACTTCTTCGAGGCGCCGAGGTCGTTCACGGGCAGGTTCACGAAGATCATCTGCTGGTAGGTCGGCGAGGTCATCGGAGTCTCTCCCATTCGTGATGTGTGCTGTTCGGAGGGGTAGACCCGGGGGTCGGGCGGAACTCATCGGTGGGTGCGGATTTTTTCGTACGAGTTCTCGGTACGAGTTTTCTGTATGGGTTCTGTGCGGTTCTGTACGGGTTCAGGTGGTCAGTGGCAGCGCCGCCAGCTCCGCGATCAGGAAGGTCAGCGGGGCGAACAGGGCGAGGAGGGCGCCCGCGCGCAGGGCCGCGGCGGTGCGCAGGGTCGTCGCCGGGGCGCCCAGGCGGAGCAGGGCCGCGGTGGTGTCCGCGCGGGCGGTTCTGGCCTCGGCGGCGGCCGTGAGGAGCGTGGCGACCGTGCAGCCGGCCACGACCAGGGCGCCGAGGGCGGTGAGGGGGCCGAGGGACGGGTCGTCGGCGTCGTACAGGGTGGCCATGGCGTACGCGCCCGAGGCCACCGCGCAGACGACGCCCAGGGGGCGGCCGATGCGGGTCGACTCGGCCATGAGGACGCGGCCGGCGAGGAGGCGGAGGGCGCCGGGGCGGACGGCCTGGAGGAGGCGTCCGCAGAGGTGGGTGAGGCCTGGGCCGGCCAGGGCGAGGCCCAGGGCGGTGAGGGTCCAGCCGGCTAGTACGGCTGCGGGGCTGCCGGTGGCTCCGCCGGGGATGGTGAGGCCGGGGGTGTGGGTGTCTCGGCTGGCGTACGCCTCTACGGCTAGGCCTGCTGCCAGCACCGCGATGCCCCAGGGGAGGTCTCGGGGAGTGGGGTTGGGGGCGGGGAGGGGGTGCGGGTCGGTGGGGGTGAGGTCGTCGGATTCCTGGGCCGGGGATTCAGGGGTGCCCGGGGTGGGGGCTGGGGGGTTGGTCGCGCTGCCCGGCGCTGACGGGGTGCCGCCTGCGCCCACCCGTGCCGCCCCAGCGGCACTGCTGCCCGCAGCTTGTGCGCTTGCGCCCGCGGCTTGTGTGCGTGCCGCAGCCTGTGCGCGTGTGCCCGCGGCTTGGGCGCGTGTGTGGCGGCGTGTGTCCCGTGGGCGCAATGTCAACGCGACCGAGATCGATGCCGCCGCAGGGACCAGGGTCAGCAGGGTCAGGGCTGCTGGGAGGGGGAGGGGGTGGTCGGCGGCCAGGAAGTCCGATGCGTCGCCGTCGAATGGCATGCCCGTCAGGTCGCCTCGCAGGTGGAGGAAGAACAGGAGGGCCAGCATCGAACCCAGGGTGCAGGACAGGGCCGTTGTCGCGGCCGAGACGGCCATCAGACGGACCGGGCCCAGGCCGATCGCCGACAGGCCCGGACGCGGTCTCGTGCCGGGGTCCGTACGGGCCACCGTCACCGCGAAGTGGACCGTGGCCGCGATGGGGGCCACGCACCAGGCCAGCCGCAGGGCCGAGCCGCCGGCCGAGTCCTGGTGGGCGAGGGCGTGGCCCAGGGTGCCGAGGAGGAGGAAACCCGTGGCCGCCGACGCCGTCGCCACCAGCAGACGGCGGAGCTGGACGGCCGACTGGGAGCCGCGGGCTAGACGGAGAGCGAGCACGCCGCCCGGCCTTCCGTATCGGTCCCGGCCCTGGCCCCGGGCTCGCCCCCGGACTCAGTCCCGTTCCCGTTCCCGTTCTCGTTGCCGTCGATCGGGGGCAAGTGGACGGTGTTCACGCGCCGTCCGTCGAGCAGCGAGACCGTGCGGTCCGCCAGCGCCGCCGTGTTCGCCTCGTGGGTCGCCAGGATCACCGTGATGCCGTGCGAGCGGGCCGCTGTCGTCAGCGTGCGAAGAACCTGGGCGCGGTCCGCCTGGTACAGAGGGGCCGTCGGTTCGTCCGCGAAGAGGACCGTGGGGGCCGGGGCCAGTGCCCGGGCGATCGAGACGCGCTGGCGTTCGGACTGGCGCAGCTCGTGCGGGCGCTTGCGGGCCCGGTCGCCGATGTCCAGGCGTTCCAGCCACTCCAGGGCCGCCGTCTTGGCGCGCCGGCGGCTGGTGCCGCGCAGCATGAGAGGCAGGGCCGCGTTCTCCCAGACGTTCAGTTCCGGTACGAGGACGGGGGCCGGGTCGATCCAGCCGAACCGGTCGCGGCGCAGCCGTTCGCGGGCGAGCGGGCCCATCGTGTGCACGGGCACGCTGTTGAACCAGACCTCGCCCCGCTGCGGCCGTACCAGGCCCGAGAGGCAGCGCAGCAGGGTCGTCTTGCCGCTGCCGCGCGGGCCGCTGACGGCGAGGATCTCGCCCTCCCGGACGCCGAGCGAGACACCGCTCAGCGCCGGCGAGCCGTCGTTGTGCTGGAAGTGCAGGGCGCGTGCCCAGAGCACGTCGTTGTCCGGCGGGGCCACCATCGCGTACACCTCGGTTCAGATCAGAAATGCCGTGCGGATCGCGGGTGGAATCCGCGAAATCCCCCGTGCGGGGGAACGAAGGCAGGGCCGATCGGTTACAGGCACGCTAGGTTTTCGGCGGCGCGAGGCCGGACAGCACACGGCCCGGGTACGCCCGTTCTCACTCGTACGGGTGTACTCGGGCCGTATGAACAGCTGAATCGTCGGAGTCGGACCGCTGGGGCTACAGCTTCGTCCACGCCTCCGTCAGCGTCGCGCGCAGGATCTGTTCGATCTCGTCGAACGTCTCCTGGTTGGAGATCAGCGGCGGGGCGAGCTGGACGACCGGGTCGCCGCGGTCGTCGGCACGGCAGTACAGGCCGTTCTCGAAGAGGGCCTTGGAGAGGAAGCCGTAGAGGATACGTTCCGTCTCCTCCGCGTCGAAGGACTCCTTGGTCGCCTTGTCCTTGACCAGTTCGATTCCGTAGAAGAAGCCGTTGCCGCGGACGTCACCGACGATCGGCAGGTCGTACAGCTTCTCCAGGGTCGAGCGGAACGCGCCTTCGTTGTCCAGGACGTGCTGGTTGAGGCCCTCGCGCTCGAACAGGTCGAGGTTGGCGAGGCCCACCGCCGCCGAGACCGGGTGGCCGCCGAAGGTGTAGCCGTGCAGGAAGGTGTTGTCGCCCTTGTAGAAGGGCTCCGCGAGGCGGTCCGAGATGATGCAGGCGCCGATCGGGGAGTAGCCCGAGGTCATGCCCTTGGCGCAGGTGATCATGTCCGGTACGTAGTCGAACTTGTCGCACGCGAACATCGTGCCGAGGCGGCCGAAGGCGCAGATGACCTCGTCCGAGACGAGCAGGACGTCGTGGCGGTCGCAGATCTCGCGGACCCGCTGGAAGTAGCCCGGCGGGGGTGGGAAGCAGCCGCCCGCGTTCTGGACCGGTTCCAGGAAGACCGCGGCCACCGTGTCCGGGCCCTCGAAGAGGATCTCCTGCTCGATCTGGTCGGCGGCCCAGCGCCCGTATGCCTCCGGGTCGTCGCCGAAGAGCGGGGCGCGGTAGATGTTGGTGTTCGGGACCTTGTGGGCGCCGGGGACCAGCGGCTCGAAGGGGGCCTTGAGGGCGGGGAGACCGGTGATCGACAGGGCGCCCTGCGGGGTGCCGTGGTAGGCGACCGCGCGGGAGATGACCTTGTACTTGGTGGGCTTGCCGGTCAGCTTGAAGTACTGCTTGGCGAGCTTCCAGGCGGTCTCGACGGCCTCGCCGCCACCGGTGGTGAAGAAGACCTTGTTGAGGTCGCCGGGCGCGTAGTCGGCCAAACGTTCCGCCAGCTCCACCGCCTTCGGGTGGGCGTACGACCACACCGGGAAGAAGGCCAGCTCCTGGGCCTGCTTGAAGGCCGCCTCGGCCAGCTCCACGCGGCCGTGGCCGGCCTGGACCACGAACAGCCCCGCCAGACCGTCGAGGTAGCGCCGGCCCTTGTCGTCGTAGATGTACGTGCCCTCGCCCCGGACGATCGTCGGGACGGGCGCGTTCTCGTACGACGACATGCGGGTGAAGTGCATCCACAGGTGGTCGTACGCGGTGCGGCTGAGGTCCTTGGGGCTGTCGGATGTCGTCACGGTTATCGGGTTCCCCACATGTAGGTCTGCTTCTTGAGCTTGAGGTAGACGAAGCTTTCGGTGGAGCGCACGCCGGGCAGGGCCCGTATGCGTTTGTTGATGACGTCCAGCAGATGGTCGTCGTCCTCGCAGACGATCTCGGCGAGGATGTCGAAGGAGCCCGCGGTCATGACCACGTACTCGACTTCCGGCATGGCGCTCAGCGCGTCGGCCACCGGGTCCAGGTCGCCGTCGACGTTGACGCCGACCATCGCCTGCCTGCGGAAACCCACGGTGAGCGGGTCCGTGACGGCGACGATCTGCATCACGCCCTGGTCGAGCAGCTTCTGGACACGCTGGCGCACGGCCGCCTCCGAGAGGCCCACCGCCTTGCCGATCGCCGCGTACGGCCGGCGGCCGTCCTCCTGGAGCTGTTCGATGATGCCGAGGGAGACGGCGTCCAGCTGGGGCGTGCCGTTCCTGGGCTCGCGGGCGTCCCTGTGCTCTGCGCTTCGACTGGCCACGCGCTCACTGTGCACGAGGGGTCGACGGTTTCGCAAGGCTCGATCGATGAAATTCGTTGTCGATGGGTGCCTGTCTTGCGGATTTCGCAGCCCATGGGGGATCGGGGGTGTTGAAAACGTCGGACTGCGGAATAGGGTGGGTGTCTCAGTCAATGGACACCCGAGAGTCATTGGACACCTGAACTGGAGGGCCGGCAGTGAGCACCGAGCTGCGTCGTCTGCGCAACTACATCGATGGTGAGTTCCGGGACGCCGCCGACGGGCGGACCACCGAGGTGGTCAACCCCGTGACGGGCGAGGCGTACGCGACCGCGCCGCTGTCCGGGCAGCCGGACGTCGACGCCGCCATGGCGGCGGCCGCCGCCGCTTTCCCCGCCTGGCGCGACCAGACTCCGGCCGAGCGGCAGAAGGCCCTCCTGAAGATCGCGGACGCGTTCGAGGAGCGCGCCGAGGACCTGATCGCGGCCGAGGTGGAGAACACCGGCAAGCCGATCGGGCTCACGCGGTCCGAGGAGATCCCGCCGATGGTGGACCAGATCCGCTTCTTCGCGGGTGCGGCCCGGATGCTGGAGGGGCGCAGCGCCGGCGAGTACATGGACGGGATGACGTCGATCGTCCGCCGGGAGCCGGTGGGCGTCTGCGCGCAGGTCGCGCCCTGGAACTACCCGATGATGATGGCCGTATGGAAGTTCGCCCCGGCGATCGCGGCCGGCAACACGGTGGTGCTCAAGCCGTCGGACACGACGCCCGCGTCCACGGTCCTCATCGCCGAGATCATCGGTTCGGTCCTGCCCAAGGGTGTCTTCAACGTCATCACCGGTGACCGTGAGACCGGGCGCCTGATGGTCGAGCACAGGACGCCCGCGATGGCGTCGATCACCGGTTCGGTGCGGGCCGGTATGCAGGTCGCCGAGTCCGCGTCGAAGGACCTCAAGCGCGTCCACCTGGAGCTGGGCGGCAAGGCGCCGGTCGTCGTGTTCGAGGACACCGACATCGCCAAGGCCGTCGAGGACATCTCGGTAGCGGGCTACTTCAACGCGGGCCAGGACTGTACGGCGGCCACGCGCGTCCTCGTCCAGGAGTCTATCCACGACGAGTTCGTCGCCGCGCTCGCGAAGGCCGCCGCCGAGACGAAGACCGGGCAGCCGGACGACGAGGACGTGCTGTACGGACCGCTCAACAACCCGAACCAGCTCAAGCAGGTCACCGGCTTCATCGAGCGGCTGCCCGCCCACGCGAAGGTGGAGGCGGGTGGCCACCGGGTCGGTGAGAAGGGCTACTTCTACGCCGCGACCGTCGTGTCCGGGCTGAAGCAGGACGACGAGATCATCCAGAACGAGGTCTTCGGGCCGGTCATCACCGTCCAGTCCTTCACGGACGAGGCGCAGGCCGTGGAGTGGGCCAACGGCGTGGACTACGCCCTCGCCTCGTCCGTGTGGACGAAGGACCACTCGCGTGCGATGCGGATGTCGAAGGTCCTGGACTTCGGCTGCGTGTGGATCAACACCCATATCCCGCTGGTCGCGGAGATGCCCCACGGCGGCTTCAAGAAGTCCGGCTACGGCAAGGATCTGTCGGGGTACGGGTTCGACGACTACACGCGGATCAAGCATGTGATGACGTCGCTCGACGGCTGACGGTCCGGTCGCTGGTCGTTCAGGTGTGTGTGCGGCCCCGGGCGGGAGTCCTCCGTCCGGGGCCGCACTGTTTCAGGACGCCTGGGTCCCTGCGCGGTCCGTGCGGGTGATCACTCCGCAGTCCGGCGGGCCCGGCAGGTCGTGGTCGGGGGATCCGGGGAACTCGTCCTCGTCGGGGAACGTGATGCCCGTCTTCTCCATGATGGGCGCGCACTTCTTCAAGGCCTTGCGGAAGTCGTCGAGATCGGTGCGGTTCCGGTCGCCGCGTTCGCCCCCCAGCTTCGTCTGCAGGCGGATCTCTCCGTCGTCGTCCTTGACGGCGTGGAAGCTCGGGAAGCGGGTCTGGCCCTCGTCGCGCATGCACGCGGCGAAGTCGTCGTTCGCCTCGTTGACGTCGTCGGGGGCGTTGTCGGTCGGCTCGTACTTCAGACCGAACGCCTCGCCGCCGCGCGGAGGTTCGGGGGTTGTGGGACCCGGCGTGCCGGTGGATCCGGATCCGGTCGCAGTGGTTCCGGTGGTTCCGGTCGCCGTGGCCGCCGTCGCACTGACCGTGCCCAGCGCGACGACCGAGATCATGGCGCAGGCCAGGGCGAGACGCCGGGGGCGGGCCGCGAGTACGGGCATGGGTGCCTCCAGGTGGGGTCGTGGGTGGTGGTGATGTCGTGGGTGGTGCGGGATCCACGGAAGCGCGTCGCCGGTTACAGCAGCGGAACGGGCGGACTTATCGCCCTGTAACCGGCCGCGCGCCACACTGACCGGCATGCGTGTGCTGGTGGTCGAGGACCACGAAGAACTCGCCGAGACCGTCGCCGCGGGCCTGCGCCGGGAGGGGATGGCGGTCGACCTCGCCTTCGACGGCCCGACCGCGCTGGAGCGCGCCGCGGTCAACGGCTACGACGTCGTCGTGCTCGACCGCGATCTGCCAGGCGTCCATGGCGACCAGGTGTGCCGGACGCTGGCCGGGGGTGGCAGCCGGGCGCGGGTGCTGATGCTGACGGCGTCCGGGACGGTGGCCGACCGGGTCGCGGGGCTCGGACTCGGGGCCGACGACTATCTGCCGAAGCCGTTCGCCTTCATGGAACTCGTCGCGCGGATACGGGCGTTGGCGCGCCGTGCGCAGCCAGCGTTGCCGCCGGTGCTGGTGAGCGGTGAGCTGCGGCTCGATCCTGCGCGGCGGGTCGCCACGCGGGCCGGGTGCCAACTGCCGCTCAGCCCCAAGGAGTTCGCCGTACTGGAGCTGCTGATGGGGGCGCGCGGGAGTGTGGTGTCCGCGGAGGAACTGCTCGAACGGGCCTGGGACGAGGCCGCCGACCCCTTCAGCCAGACCGTGAAGGTGACGGTGAGCCGGCTGCGGCGGAAGCTGGGGGAGCCGCCGCTGATCGAGACCGTCGAGCGGGCGGGGTACCGGCTGTGAGATCCGTCGTGAGGGTGGCGCTGCGTGGGCCGCGCAGTATCCGGTGGCGGTTGACCCTGCTCTACAGCGCGTTGTTCGCGGTCGCGGGGGCGGTGCTGCTGAGCTTCACGTATGTGCTGGTGGCGAACTCCGAGCCCGGGGTGAGGGTCGGGAGTCCCGAGCGCCGGGACACGGTCTCCAAAGGCATCCCCGAAGGCCCTGACGCGCCGCTCGTCGCCCAGTACGTGCAGCAGCGGCTGTCGGTGCAGCGGGACGAGCAGTTGCAGCAGTTGCTGATGGAGTCGGGAATCGCGCTGGCCGTGATGATCGTGGTGTCGGTGGCCCTGGGCTGGCTGATGGCCGGGCGGGTGCTGGATCCGCTGCGGACGATGACGGCCGCGGCTCGTCGTATCTCCGCCGACAACCTCCACGAGCGGCTCGCGGTACCCGGGCCCGACGACGAGCTGAAGGCGATGGCCGACACCTTCGACGCCGTACTCGCCAGGGTGGAGGGGGCGTTCGAGGCGCAGAAGCAGTTCGTCGCCAACGCCTCGCACGAGCTGCGCACCCCGCTCACTCTGCAGCAGGCCCTTGTCGACGTGGCGCTCGCCGACCCCGACGCGTCCGCCGGGACCCTGCGGGCCACCTGCGTACGGGTACGTGCGGCGGGCCGGGAACAGGAACGGCTCATCGACGCGCTGCTCACGCTGGCGCGCAGCCAACAGGGGCTGGAGCGGCGGCAGTTCGTGGATCTGGCGGAGGTGGTGCGGGGGCGGTTGCCGCAGGAGGGTGGTGGACGTCCTTGTGTGGAGGCGGAGTTGGGGCCGGCGCCGCTGCTGGGGGATCCGCAGCTGATCGAGCGGCTGGTGGTCAACCTCGCCGACAACGCCGTGCGGCACAACTTGCCCGAGGGGGAGGGGAGTTGGGTGCGGGTGTGGACGGGGGTCGACGGTGGGTGGCCGGTTCTGCGGATCGAGAACAGTGGGGCGGTGATCGGGGCGGATGAGGTGCGGGGGTTGTTTCAGCCGTTCCGGCGGTTGGGTGGGGCGCGGGTGGTTCGGGCGCGGGGGGCCGGTGGGGCGGGGCTCGGTCTGGGGTTGTCGATCGTGGCCGCTGTTGTTGCCGCGCATGGGGGTGGGGTGGTGGCCTGGGCTCGGGAGGGGGGTGGGTTGGGGGTGGAGGTGAGGTTGCCTGCGGCGGCTCGGTTGACGCAGGGCTCGTGAGGGGGAGGGGGGCTGGGGTTGCGGGGAGGGCGCGGGCCCGTTGTGGCTTGTCGCGCCCACGCGGCGGAGCCGCATGATGTAACAGCCCCGCGCCCCTATGGGGCGCTTGTGCGCGCGGAGTGGCATGCTGCCCGGGTGCCAGTGCCCTGTCTGTCCGTGCCCCTCGCCCGTCGGTCCCTGTTGCGTGCGCTGGGCGGGGGAGCTGGGCTCGGGGCCCTCGCCGGGTGTGGTGTGCCCGCTGCTTATGTGGCCCCGGGGGAGCGGGCCGGGGGCGATCTGTCCGGTCGGGACAAGCGGCTGGTCTGGGCGAACTGGCCGCTCTACATCGACACCGACGACGAGGACACCACGCGGCGGCCCACGTTGGAGGGGTTCGAGAAGCGCACGGGGATCACTGTCGACTACGTCGAGGAGATCAACGACAACGACGAGTTCTTCGGGAAGATCAGCCCGGCGCTGATGAACCACCAGAGCACCGGCCGCGATCTCATAGTCATCAGTGACTGGATGTGCGCGCGGTTCGTGCGGCTGGGCTGGGTCCAGGAGATGGACCGGGCCCGGCAGCCGAACGTCACCAAGTACCTTGATCCGCAGCTCCGTTCACCCGCCTTCGACCCCGGCCGCAGGTTCACCGTGCCGTGGCAGTCGGGGATCACCGGTATCGCGTACAACCGCCGCAGGGTCGGCCGGGAGATCCGGCACGTCTCGGACCTGTGGGCGGACGACCTCAAGGGGCGCGTCACCCTGCTCTCCGGGCTGGACGAGGCGTTCGCGCTGCTGATGCAGGGCAACGGGGTCGACATCACCAAGTGGACGGCGGACGACTTCGAGCTGGTCTGCGAGCAGGTCGCCGCGCGGGTGCGCAGCGGGCACATCCGCCGCTTCACCGGCAACGACTACATCAAGGACCTCGCCAGTGGCGACGTACTCGCCTGTCAGGCGTACTCGGGTGACGTGATCCAGCTCCAGGCGGACGACCCGGACATCCGCTTCGTCGTTCCGGAGGAGGGCGCCGAGCTGTGGGCGGAGTCGTTGATGATCCCGAACCTGGCGCGGCACAAGGCGAACGCGGAAGCGCTGATCGACTACTACTACCAGCCCGAGGTCGCCGCCGAGCTGGCCGCCTGGGTCAACTACGTCTGCCCGGTGCCGGCCGCCCAGGACGTACTGGCGTCCTCCAAGGACGAGGACACGGCCGCCCTCGCCGAGGACCCGCTGATCTTCCCCGACACCGCCATGCGCGAGCGGCTCGCGATCGCCCGGGACATCACCGGGAAGGAGCGGGTGGAGTTCGCCAAGCGGTGGAATGTGATCGTGGGGTTGTAGCAGCCGCCCTGTGGTGTCGTGTTGTCCGGCTCTCGGTACGGGAGTTGGCGAGCGAGGAGCCGTCGACGCCCGGAACAACCGTGAAGGCATGGGCAGTTCGCGGGTGGCTAGCCGGACTGTCGGACGATCACCCGTGCCGGTTCAGGGGTGAGGCCATCTGTCGGCAGCCCCAGTGCGTGGCGCGCGGCGATGCGGCCGAGGGACTCCGCGTCCAGTCGTACGGTGGTCAGGGCCGGGGAGAACAGGGCGCCGTGCGGGGTGTCGTCGAAGCCGATGACGGCGAGGTCTTCCGGGGCCCGCAGGCCGAGGTGGCGCATCGCGGCGAGCGTCACGAGGGCGAGGTCGTCGTTGTAGGCGGCGAGGGCGGTGACCTTGGGGTGTTGGGTGCGGAAGGACCGTAGTCGTTCGCCGGCCGCCTCGGGGTCGCCGGGGAGGACGAGCGTCGGGCAGTCGGTCAGGCCCGCGGTGTCGGCGGCCTGCCGCATCAGCCGCTCGCGCAGACCGGCGAGGACCCGGAGTTCGGGCGTGTCCGGCAGGACGGTGGCGATGTGCCGGTGGCCACGCTCCACGAGGTACTGGACCGGGACGTCGGCCTGTGCGGAGAACGCGGTGAGGGAGGCCTCGGTGCCTGTTGCGAGCGCGTCCGCGTGGCCGGCGTCGCCCAGGTCGATCACGGCCCGGGCGGAGACGGCCTGGGTCACGTCGGAGAGGGCCTGCGAGGAGAGGTGGCCGTGCAGCACCAGGAGTACGTGCTGGTGCGAGGCGAGTTCGGCGTCGAGGCCGCGGATGTAGCTGCCGAGGCCGCTGCCGGTGGGGACCCCTTCGACGTTGAGCAGGACGATCCGGGACGTCCCTTTGCGTAGTGCCTGTGCCGAACCGTTGGGGACGTAGCCGAGCGTGCGGGCGGCCTCCCGTACCCGCTCCCGGGTCTCCTGCGAGACATGCCCGGCGGCGCCGTTGAGGACGAAGCTCACCGTCGTCTGTGAGACGCCGCTCACCCGGGCGACGTCCTTGGCCGTCACACGCGGGGACTGTCGCGGGGACCGACGCGTGGGCTCGCTCACGTGCTTGCTCCTCCATTCCGGGCCTCGGGTCTTGTGCGCTCTCGGGCGCGGTGGTTAAGGTACCGCGAACTCATGGTAATTCGATTTACCAAATGGAAGAGTGCCGATGAAGCTCGACCTGGTCGCCCCGGAACTGCGTCGCAACGTCACGCGGATGCCGCGCCTGCCGCTCCGCCCGAGGTGGGTCTTGCGCGGTGTGCGCGTCCTGGCCCGTCGGCACAGTCCCGGTGAGCCGGTGGAGGGCGTCGACGTCGAGATCGTCGACGAAGGCCAGGGCATGCGCGTGTACACCCCGGCCGGTGGTGGTTCGGGGGCGGCACTGCTGTGGGTGCACGGCGGTGGCTACGTCATCGGCGACGCCCTGCAGGACGAGGTCTTCTGCTCCGCGACAGCCCAGGCGCTCGGCATCGTGGTCGTCTCGGCGAACTACCGCCTCGCCCCCGAACACCCCTTCCCGGCCGCTCTCGACGACGCCTTCGCCGCCTGGGAGTGGCTGGGGAAGTCGGCCGGAGCCCTGGGGATCGACCGGGAACGCGTCGCCGTCGGGGGTGGCAGCGCCGGTGCGGGGCTGGCCGCCTGCCTGGTGCAGCGGCTGCACGATGCCGGCGGTGCCCGGCCGGTCGCGCAGTGGCTGTTCGCTCCCATGGCCGACGACCGCACCGCCGTACGCCGCGAACTGGACCCGGTGCAGCACCGGGTGTGGAACAACGCCGCGAACCGGTTCGGCTGGGCCGCCTACCTCGGCGCCGAGCCCGGCGGCCCCCGCACCCCCGACTACGCGGTCGCCGCCCGGCGCGCCGACCTGCGCGGACTGCCACCCGCCTGGATCAGCGTGGGCGACATCGACCTGTTCACCGACGAGTGCCGCACCTACGCCGAACGCCTGCGCGACGCGGGCGTGGACTGCGTCTTCGACCTCGTCCCCGGCGCGCCCCACGGTTTCGAGACATGGGCCCCCGACTCGCGCCTCGCCCGGGAGCTGCTGGAGCGCAGCCGCGCCTGGCTGGGCGCGCAACTGACCGGCTCGGCTTCGTCGGCGGTTCCCGGCGAGGCGTAGGTCTTCATCGGAGGGCCGTTTCCGGGCCCGTCCGTGTTGAGGCCGGTGAACGAAGCCGGTCGGCCCGAAGGCGGACCGGCTCGCTCCATGCCGACCCGGTGTCAGCCCATCCCGGCGTCGCCCGTAGAGGTCGCCGGCCCGGCCGCCGAGCAGCAGCAGTCCGCCGAAGGCCAGGGCGTAGGAGTTGACGATCCAGGCGAGGTTCGCGTCGGACACGTCGAGTTCGGTCTGGATGGCCGGCAGGGCGATGTTCGTGATCGTGGCGTCGAGGGTGGCCGGGCGGTTCGCCGCGTATGATTGAGACTCGGTGTCATTTGAGCGACCGGAGGTCGTCGGCGGGGTGGGTGCAACAGTGCGCACGAATACGAGGGACATCGCACGAGCCGCCGTACGGGCGGAGCTGGCCCAGGTGGCCTTCGAGCTGTTTCGGTCCGAGGGGTTCGACAAGGTCACCGTGAATGACCTGGCCGCTGCCGCCGGCGTGTCCCGCTCCACCTTCCTGCGCTACTTCGGGACCAAGGAGGACGCCGTCCTCAGTGCCGTCGACGCACAGGGCGAGAAGATCGCCGACGCACTGCGCGCCCGCCCGGCCGGCGAGGACGACTGGACGGCGCTGCGGCACGCGCTCGGCGTCATCCTGGAGCCCCATCGCCAGGATCCGGCCGGCGCTCTGGTCATGTCCCGTCTGATCATGGACACGCCCGCGCTGTGCGCCCGCAGCCAGGAGAAGCAGGCAGGCTGGCGGCCCGCCATCGCCGCGGCCCTCGCCGAGCGCGCCGGCTCGTCCGGGCCCACGGCACTGGGCCCGCTGGTGCGGGCCGCCGCCGCGGTGGACGCCCTGAACATCGCCGTCAGCCACTGGACCTCCTCCGACGGCGGCCCCGACCTCGACGCCCTCCTCGACGAGGCCTTCGCGGCGCTCGCGCTCCCGTCGGCGTGATCTGAACGGCAGATCGATCTCATGCGCCGGCAGCTCTTTTGAACGTGTTCAACTCAAGCGTATGCTGCCTCCATGAGCGACAGAGCCGCCCTTCTCAAGGGCATCCGCGCCTGGTTGGTCCTCTTCGTCGTCTGTCTGGTGCTCAGCGGTGCCACCGCCTTCCCCCTCGTGCACGAACTGCGCTGGACCGAGAGCCTGTTGCGGGCCCTGTCCGTCCCCGAGCAGCTGCCGGGGCTGACGGACTGGGTCGCGCGCGTCCGTGACGGTCTCGACGCCACCGACGAGCGCTACCCGTTCGTCCTCTACGGCACGGACTGGCTGGCCTTCGCCCACCTCGTCATCGCGGTCGCCTTCTACGGGCCCTACCGCGACCCCGTACGCAACATCTGGGTCGTCGAGTTCGGGATGATCGCCTGCGCCGGGATCGTTCCGCTCGCGCTGATCTGCGGGCCGATCCGAGGAATTCCCTTCTGGTGGACGGTCATCGACATCTCGTTCGGGGTGTTCGGTGTGATCCCGCTGTACGTCGTACGGAAGCGGATCAAACGGCTGGAGGCGCTCAGCCCGGTGCCTCCGGCCGCCGCGGCCGTCACCGTCTGAACGCCGCCTCGATGATGCGCCCGGCGACCGGATTCATGTCGTAGCCCTTGGCGTCGGTCGAGTTGACGGAGTAGACGAGGGTGCGGGACAGGTCGCGGGTGCCGACGACTATCGTGTTGTAGCCCCAGCGGCCGCCCGACTTGCCCCACAACTCCGTGCCGTCGTCGGTGACATGCCGTTGGAGGCCCGCGCTCATCGTGGCCCCGGGGACATCGGCGGGCACGGTGAACATCTCCGTCAGCTGAGGCTCGGGTACGACCTGTCCACGGAACAGGGCGGTCAGCAGTCGCTCCAGATCCGCCGTCGTGGAGATCATGGCCCCCGCCGCTCCGGTGTCCGTGGTACCCCACACCGTGACGTCGCGCAGCTCCGTCGTCCCGTCCGCGCGCGGCACGGCCTGGTAGCCGTGGTTGTGCGGACCTCTGATCTCCGGGTCGGTGCCCGGGAGGTACGTGTCCCGCATCCCCAGCGGGCCGAAGATCCGGCGGGCCGCCTCCCGCTCGTACGAGTGCCCGGTGACCCGCTCGATCAGCACCTCCAGGACGGTGTAGCCGATGTTCAGGTAGTGCTGCCCGGTGCCCGGCGCGAACTCGGGCTCCTTCGCGGTGGCCGACGCGACCATCTCGCGGGCCGTGTGGAGGTCGAAGCGGTGCGCGTACACCTCCTCGAAGGTGTCGCCCGGGAGGTCGGGGACCGGAATTCCGCTGGTGTGGTTGAGCAGTTGGCGCACGGTCACGTCTTTGTACGTGGCCGGGATCAGCTCCGGCAGATAGTGCCGCGCCGGCCGGCCGAGGTCCACGTCACCCTCCGCCGCGAGCTGCAGCACGACCGCCGCCGTGACGACCTTGGTCGTCGAACCGGCCCGGAAACGCCCGTCCGGGTCCGCCGGGCGCCCGCTCGCGAGGTCGTGCACCCCCGCACTGCCGTGCCAGTCCGGGCCCTTGCCGCCGACCCGTACGAGCGCGGCGGTCGCGTCCGCGTTCGGCAGCCCGGTGATCGCGGCCCGCAGGGCCTTGGCGTCGGGGCCCGAGACCTGCGCGGTCGCCGGGGCGGAGGTGGCGAGCGCGGGTGCGGCCAGCGGGCCGGCCGCCAGGGCGAGGGTGAGGGCGGTGGCGAGAGCCGTGGTGCGTAAGGCGGTGCGGGTGCGGGTGCGGGGGCGTGTGGTCATCGGCTGCTCCTGGAGGCGGTTGGTGTCGATGTTCACATCCTTGATCCATGCGGGGTGGCGCGGATCGTCACCGAGGATGACGTCGACCCTGGTGTCGGCCCGAGGCCAACTGGGTTACCGCGTACGGAAGTTGTCGGGGTTCGCACCTAGGGGCCGTGTCCTGGCGGGCCTGCGGGGGAGGCAAAAACTGTTATCGGGGGCGCCCCCGATCCGTCTCCCCGGGCGACCTGGTGTGTGACTGGGGTGCGGGACTGGTGTGCAACAGGGCGACGTAAGGTGCACACACGTACGAGAAAGGGCTTTTGTGGACGGGCGCCAGTGGAGTTCCACCATCGCTGCGGCGCAGGCCGGTGACCGGCGGGCGCTGGACGAGCTGGTCGCGGGCTGGCTGCCGCTGGTCTACAACATCGTCGGCCGGGCCCTGAACGGTCACGCGGACGTCGACGACGTCGTGCAGGAGACCATGCTCCGGGCCGTCGACAACCTGGGCTCACTGCGCGACCCGGACAGCTTCCGGTCGTGGCTCGTCGCCATCGCGATGCGCCAGATCCGGGACCGCGCCCGCCGCCGTACGACCGACACCCTGCGCGACGAGACCGCCGACGGTGCCGCCGACTTCGCCGAACTCACCGTCCTGAGGCTCCAGTTGGAGGGGCAGCGGCGCGAGGTCGCGGAGGCGGTGCGCTGGCTCGACGACGAGGACCGGCAGCTGCTGTCGCTGTGGTGGCTGGAGGTCGCCGGCGAACTCACCCGGCGGGAGCTTGCGGCGGCCGTCGGCATCAGCCGGCAGCACGCCGCCGTCCGTGTCCAGCGCATGAAGGAGCGCCTGGAGGCCTCGCGCGGAATCGTACGGGCGCTCGACGGTGCCTGCCCCGACCTGCGCGAACTGACCGCCCGCTGGGACGGCGACCCGGACTCCGTCTGGCGCAAGCGGCTGGCCCGGCACATCAGGGGGTGTGCGTACTGCGCGAGCCCCGGCGAGGCGGTCGTCGTACCGGCGGAACGGCTCCTGGTCGGCATCGCGCTCGTGCCGCTGCCCGTCGGCTTCACCCTGTCGCTGGCCTTCGGCGGCAAGACGGCCGCGGCAGCCACCGCCGCCGCTTCCGTCGGCTGGTCGGGCAAGGTGCTCGGCGCCCTGACCAAGCCGGCCGTCGCCCTGAGCGCCGGGGCGACGATCGTCGCGGGCGGCGCGTACGTCGTGACGCAGGCCCCGGAGGACCCGCCGCCGGCCATCGCGGCCCCCACGGCCCGCGCCCAGTCGCCCGAGGCCCCCACCGCCTCCCCGCCCCGGTCCCCATCGGCATCCCCCTCCCTCTCCCCTTCCCCGTCCCCGTCGGCGACCCGGCCGAAGACCGACGTGTACGGCACGGTCGTCGACGCCGCCGACACGGCACCCGACCCGAACGCCCGCCCCGCCGTCCTCCCGCACCGGACCGAGTCCGGGATCACCAGCACCGGCGGCGCGCACGCCACCATGAACCACCGCGGGGACAGCGTGACGCTCACCGGCAAGGGCTATGTCCTCGTCCGCTGGCAGATCTCGCCGCAGTACCGGTCCGGCAGCCTGGTCATGCCGACCTGGACCGCCCTGAAGGGCAAGCTCTTCCATGTCGCCTCGGGCGGCGGGCGCCGCATGGACGACAGCGTCAGCACCACCGACACCACCGCGACCGGCATGGGCAACGCGACCACCGGCTACACCGTCCTGCCAGCCGGCACCCAGCAGATGTGGCAGAACGAGTACTTCTACGTCGACGGCAGCGTCACCCTCACCGTCAACGAACGCGGCGCCGACTACGGCCTCAACGTCTTCCCCACGACCTGGGACAAGGTGGAGCAGGACGTGACCAGCGGACCCCCCGAGGGCGTCACCCGCTACGGTCTCGTCCGCGACACCGGCAAGGACGACACCCCGGTTCCGCAGTACGTCACCCGGGCCACCCCGACCGACCCGGCGACCGTCGCTCAGGCGTCCCGTGTGTAGTGGTCCTGCGTGTAGTGGTCCTGCGCCTCCATGACCTCGTCACCGTGCTCGAAGGCCCACACGCCGAAGGCCTCGACCGGGGTGAGTAACGACCGCCCCAGATCGGTGAGTTCGTACTCCACACGCGGTGGCGAGCCGCCGTACGCCCGCCGTCGGACGAGCCCGTTGAACTCCAGCCGCCGCAGTGTCTCGGTCAGCACCTTCTGGCTGATGCCGCCGATCCGGTCCCTCAACTCCCCGTGGCGCACGGGCCCTTGGCGCAGCGCCCACACCACCACCGGGTTCCAGGTGTTGCCGAGCAGATCGAAGGCGAGCCGCGCCCGGCAGTCGGCGAGGAATGGCGGTCCGGTGTCGGTGGTCACGTACCGAATGGTGCCCCAACGGCCTTCTACCGTCAGCAACATGAGAACGAGAAGGCGAGTGGGAATCCTCGGTACGGGGGGAATGGCGGACGCCCTGGGCGCCCAGTGGGCGCGGGCCGGTCACGAGGTCTTCGTCGGCGGCCGGAACGCCGGACGCGCGGCGGACCTGGCCCACCGCATCGGCGCCGTCGGCAGCGGGGGCCTGCGGGAGGCGGCGGAACACGGCACCGACGCCGTACTCCTCGCGCTGCCCTACCCGGTGGCGGCGGAGACGGTCGCCGCGCTCGAAGTTCCGCTGCGCGGGCGGGTGTTGATCGACTGCACCAACCCCGTGGGCCCGGGCTTCGCCCTGCTGACGGCGGGCGGCCCCTCAGCCGCCCGGCGCATGGCGTCCGCCGCCCCCGTCGCCCATGTGGTCAAGGCCTTCAACCTCTGCCACGAGGACGTCTGGCGCCTGACCCCGCCGGTCTTCGACGGCCGCCCGCTCGCCGTCCCCCTGTGCGGCGACGACGAACACGCGCTGTCCGTCGTACGACAGCTCGTCCGCGACCTGGGCTGTGAGCCGCTGAACGCCGGGAGCCTGGACCGGGCGGCCCTGCTGGAGGCGACGGCGGCGCTGCTGATCGGGCTGTGGGTGGGGGAGGGGGCGGACGCTCAGGCGATCGCGCCGCCACGGGAGTTCGCGGGCGGGCGCACCTGACACGTCGGAGGCTCCGTCACCCCTTGCGCAGCGCGCACAACGCGGCGATGCGGTTCGTGGTGATCGAGTCGACGCCCACGTCGAGCAGTCGCCGCATGGAACGGCGGGTGTCCGGGGTCCACACCGACAGCAGGTAGCCGTCCCGGTGCACCCGTGCCGTGAGGCTCCGGTCGACGAGGGCGAAGCGGTAGTTGAGCCAGCGCGGGCGCACCGCGGCCAGCAGGGCCGGGCGCGGCGGCGCGAGGGTCTTCCAGGTCAGGGCGATCTCGGCGGACGGGTCGGCCGCGCGCACGGCGAGCATCGCCGGGGCGTCCGCGCAGTAGTACGCGCGGTCCTCCGCCGCGCACTCCCGGACCGCGTCCACCACCCGCCGTACCGCCCGCGCATCGGGCGACCCCGGCAGATCGATCATCACCCGGCTGCCCTCGGTCACGGCCAGCGCCTCCGCGAGCGTCGGCACCCCGCCCTCCGTCAGCCCGTGCACCTCGGCCGACGACAGCGCGGCCAGCGGCCGGTCCTGCTCCCACAGCCGCTTCAGCGTCGCGTCGTGCAGCAGCACGGGCACGCCGTCACGGGTGAGCCGTACGTCGAACTCGACCGCGTCCGCGCCCTGGTCGAGCGCGGAACGCAGCGAGTCGACGGTGTTCTCACGGAAGCGGTAGGGGTCGCCGCGATGGGCCACGGCGGTCACGTTCTGCATGGGTCCATTGTGCTGGGACGGGGCCCGTGATGTTCCCCGGTGTCCCTCAGCGGGCGAGCCACGCCGAGGTGTACGTGTCGATCTCGGCGGCCAGCGCGGCCTTGCCCGCCGGGTCGAGGAAGGAGGCCTCGACGGCGTTCTTGGCGAGGTCCGCGAGACCCCACTCGTCGAGGTCGAGCAGCCGCCCGGCGACCGCGTACTCGTTGTTGAGATCGGTGCCGAACATCGGCGGGTCGTCGGAGTTGATCGTCACGAGGACGCCGGCCCGCACGAACTCCTTGATCGGGTGCTCGTCGAGCGTACGAACCGCGCGCGTGGCGATGTTGGAGGTCGGGCAGACCTCCAGGGCGATGCGCTGCTCGGCGAGGTGCGCGAGCAGTTCGGCGTCCTGGGCGGAACTCGTACCGTGCCCGATTCGTTCTGCGCGCAGATGGTTCAGCGCGTCCCAGACGGTCTCCGGCCCGGTGGTCTCGCCCGCGTGCGGCACCGAGCGCAGTCCGGCGGCGATCGCCCGGTCGAAGTACGGCTTGAACTGCGGCCTGGGTACGCCGATCTCGGGCCCGCCGAGCCCGAACGAGACCAGCCCCTCCGGGCGCAGCCGGTCGTCGGTGGCGAGCCGTACGGTCTCCTCGGCCGCTTCGAGCCCGGCCTCGCCCGGGATGTCGAAGCACCAGCGCAGTACGGTCCCGAACTCGGCCTCGGCCGACTTCCGGGCGTCCTCGATCGCGTCCATGAAGGCGCGCCCGTCGATGCCGCGGCGGGTCGAGGAGAACGGCGTGATGGTCAGCTCGGCGTACCGGACCTGCTGCCGGGCCAGGTCGCGGGCCACCTCGTAGGTCAGCAGCCGTACGTCCTCCGGGGTCCGGATGAGGTCCACGACGGACAGGTACACCTGGATGAAGTGGGCGAAGTCCGTGAACGTGAAGTAGTCGGCCAGGGCTTCGAGGTCGGTGGGGACCTTGGAGTCGGGATGGCGCGCGGCCAGCTCCGACACGATCCGCGGGGAGGCGGAGCCGACGTGATGGACGTGCAGTTCGGCCTTGGGCAGCCCGGCGATGAAGGCGTGCGGGTCAGGGACGCCTGCCGCGGAGCGCTGGTGGTTGTCGGTCAAGGGTTCCTCCCCGGGAACGGCGCCCCGGACATGCGACGGTCGGCGGGACGCGGGTGATCGGCTGATCGATGACTCGGGGATCATCGTAGGCCGGGTCCATGGGGAGACGCCCACAGGATTTCGTCCCGGGGCGGGAGCGGGCGCGGGCGCGGCGACTGGCGGGCAGGGGAGTGGCGGGAGGGGATGCCGAGGTCCCCCGTCGCCCTGTGATCCCGGGCCGTAGCATGACGGGAACGTACGAACGAGGGGACCCCACGCATGTCCGACGCCGCGCAGCCGCCGCATCCACCGGAGAACGTCCCTTCGGAGGGGGCGAGTTCCGAGGGCGCGGCGACCGGTGAGACCGTCAGCGAGAGTCCCGCGAGCGGTACGCCTGCCCGGGTCCCGCTGGACAAGCCTCCGGCCTCCGGCGGCACCGCGGACTCCGGGCCCGAGTTCGATCCCTGGGCACCGCCGGCCGAGGATGCCTCGGGCTCCGGGGCCACGTTGTTCTGGGACGACGGGGGTACGACCCCGCCGCCTCCCTCTGCCCAGGGCCACCCGACGGTCCCCGCGGCGCCGGCGTCCGCCTCGCCTCCGTCGGCTCCCCAGCCGGCCCCTGCCCCGGCCGCCCCGCCCGCGCCCCAGCCCTGGGCCAACCCGTTCGCCCCGCCCGGCGGTCACGTGGCGGGCACCCCGCAGGACAACCCCTTCGCGCCCCCTGCCCCGCACGGCTCGTACGCGCAGCCCGCCGCGCCCGTGCCTCCGCCGCCCATAGCCCCCGACGGGCCCGGACAGGCCCCGCACTCCTACCCGGCCGGACCGGTGTACGGCTACCCGCAGCAGCCCGGGTACGGCGGTGGCGGTCCCGTGTATGCCCCGCCCCCTCCGGCCTACGGCGGTGGCCCTGGCTACGGCTGGGCTCCCATGGCGCCCCAGCCGAGCAATGGCATGGGTACGGCCGCGCTCGTGGTCGGGATCGTCTCGGCCGTCATCTTCTGTCTGTGGCCGCTGGCGATCATCCTGGGCATCCTTGCGGTGATCTTCGGTGTGATCGGGCGTGGGAAGGTTCGCCGGGGGGAGGCGACCAATGGGGGGCAGGCGCTGGCCGGGATCATCTGCGGGGCGGTCGGGATCGTCATCGCTGTGGCGTTCGGCGTCGTCGTCATCGCCTTTGGCGACGACAGTGACGCGAGTACGTTTGATGACGGTTACTCGACGGTGCTGGTCCTGCGGGGCTAGCGAGCAGAACGACGGGGGCTTGGGGTTGCACTGATTCTGCGGGTGCGTCGTGGCTGGTCGCGCAGTTCCCCGCGCCCCTATGGGGCGCTCCTCTTAGCCCCGCAATTGCTCCCGTGCCGCCATCAGTGCGAACCCCAGCAGATTCGGCCCCCGCCAGCGCTCCGGATCCTGTGCCGCCTCGTCGTCCGCTGCGAGGCCGATGCCCCATACGCGGTCCACGGGGCTTGCCTCCACCAGGACGCGGTTGCCCGTGGCCAGGAGGAACTCCCGTAGTTCGGGATGCGCGGCGAACTTGTGGACGCTGCCCTCGACCACGATGCCGAAGCGCTCGCGCTGCCACACGGCCTCGTCGAAGCCGCGTACGAGACGGCCGGCCTTCTTCGCGAGTGCCGGGTTCGGTGCTGTGATCGCCCGGTGCTCCGCCTCCGGGTCCTCGAACAGGCGGGCCTTGGCGGCCATCATCCAGTGCTCCGCCGTCGCGTACTCCACCCCGGCCACCGAGAACGGGGCCGGCCACCACTGGCTGAGACAGTTCGCTCCCACGCGGCCGTCCTGGCGTGGCCGGTGCCCCCAGAAGTGCAGATACTTGATGCGTTCCCCCGACCGGACCGCGCTGACCAGCGTGTCCCGAGAATCGATCTTCCTCATGCACGCGAGTCTGGCAGCCACCACTGACAACGCGTCCTGCCTTTTCCCGTTCGGCTCGACACCTGGTCGACAGATTCCGTCGCGTAACCAAAAGGCAACAACGGAATCCCTTGTTGGAGTCCACTTACTCTGTCAGGATCGGCACTCAAATCGACCTGGAGCTACGTTGACCCCCGCAAATCGGGGAGGGCGACGGAGGAGAGCGACATGCACAATCCGGGCCATCGCTTCCCGGCGCAGGAGCGGCTCGCGGCCGGCGCGCAGTACATCGCGGGCCGTCTGACCCACGGCACCTCCGGCCGTACGTTCGCGGTCGTCGACCCCGCCACCGGCGACGAGGTCTACACGTACGAGCTGGCCGGTCCTGACGACGTGGACGCCGCCGTCGCAGCGGCGCGTGCCGCCTTCCCGGGCTGGGCCGGGGCCACCCCGGGCGAGCGTTCCGACGCGCTGCACCGCTTCGCCGCCGTCCTCGCCGACCGCGCCGAGGAATTCGCCCGCGCCGAGTCCCTCCAGTGCGGCAAGCCGCTCAAGCTGACCCGTGAGTTCGACGTGCCGGGGACGATCGACAACACCGCGTTCTTCGCCGGCGCCGCCCGGCACCTCCAGGGACAGTCGGCCGGGGAGTACTCCGGTGACCACACCTCGTACGTCCGCCGGGAACCCATCGGTGTCGTCGGCTCCATCGCGCCCTGGAACTACCCCCTCCAGATGGCCGCCTGGAAGATCCTCCCGGCGATCGCGGCCGGCAACACGATCGTGCTGAAGCCCGCCGAGCTGACCCCGCTGACCTCCCTCCTCTTCGCCGAGGCGGCCACCGCGGCCGGGATTCCGGACGGGGTGATCAATGTCGTCACCGGGACCGGCAAGGAGGCCGGGGAGCATCTCGTCGGGCATCCCGATGTCGCCATGACGTCCTTCACCGGGTCCACCGCCGTCGGCAAGCGCGTCGCCGAGGTCGCCACCGCCACCGTCAAGCGGCTCCACCTGGAGCTGGGCGGCAAGGCACCCTTCGTCGTCTTCGACGACGCCGATCTCGACGCGGCCGTCAACGGCGCCGTCGCGGGCGCGCTCATCAACACCGGGCAGGACTGCACGGCCGCCACGCGCGCGTACGTGCAACGGCCGCTGTACGAGGAGTTCGTCGCGAAAACGGCTGCCCTTATGGAGGGTGTCCGGCTGGGTGATCCGTTCGCCCCCGGTACCGACCTCGGGCCGCTCATCTCGCACGCGCAGCGCGACCGGGTCGCCGGTTTCGTCGAGCGGGCGCGTGCCTACGCGCGCGTGGTGACCGGCGGCGAGGCTCCCCAGGGGGAGCTGAAAAACGGCGCCTACTACCTGCCCACCCTGGTCGCCGGCGCCGCCCAGGACAGCGAGATCGTCCAGTCCGAGATCTTCGGGCCCGTTCTCGTCGTACTCCCCTTCGACAGCGACGACGAAGGCATCCGGCTCGCCAACGACACGCCCTACGGTCTCGCCGCCTCCGCCTGGAGCCGCGATGTCTACCGGGCGAACCGCGCCACCCGCGAGATCAAGGCGGGCTGTGTGTGGGTCAACGACCACATTCCGATCATCAGCGAGATGCCCCACGGCGGGTACAAGGCGTCCGGCTACGGCAAGGACATGTCTTCGTACTCGTTCGAGGAGTACACGCAGATCAAGCACGTCATGTTCGACAACACTGCGGTTGCCCGAAAGGACTGGCACCGCACGATCTTCGGGGACCGCTGACCGGACACAGGCCGACCGACCAGCGGCCGCACACCCTCCCGAAAGGGCACCAGCGCATGGAGCAGTACGAGCCCGACCGCCTTTCCCCGGCCCAGGTGGCCGCCATGCGGCGCAGCTTCAGGAACGGCAGGGCCGCCCTGACCCGCCGGTCCCTGCTGCGCGCCTCCGCGGGCGGCGCCCTCGTGGCCGGCGGCCTCGGCGCGCTGACCGGCTGCGGCATTCCCGCGGCCGGCAAGACCGCCGGAGGCGTTTCCGCGGACGACTACTCGGCCAAGGAGAAGACCGTCAACTTCTCCAACTGGACCGAGTACATGGACGTCGACGAGAGCGAGAAGCACCACCCCACGCTCGACGCGTTCACCAAGAGGACCGGCATCAAGGTCAAGTACACCGAGGACATCAACGACAACGTCGAGTTCTTCGGCAAGATCAAGCCGCAGCTCGCGGCGGGCCAGGACACGGGCCGGGACATCATCGTCCTCACCGACTGGCTGGCGGGCCGGCTGATCCGCCTCGGCTGGGTCCAGAAACTGGACGCGTCGAACCTTCCGCACGCGTTCGCGAACCTGGCGGAGCAGTTCCGTACCCCCGACTGGGACCCGGGCCGCGCCTACTCGTACCCCTGGCAGGGCATCTCGACCGTCATCGCCTACAACAAGAAGGCGCTCGACGGCGTAGAGGTGAAGTCGGTCTCCGACATGCTCGACAACCCCAAGCTCAAGGGGCGCGTCGGGTTCCTCTCCGAGATGCGCGACAGCATCGGCATGACCCTGCTCGACATGGGCAAGGACCCGGCGAAGTTCACCGACGACGACTTCGACGCGGCGACCGCCCGTCTCCAGAAGGCCGTCGACAAGGGCCAGATCCGCCGCTTCTCCGGCAACGACTACACGGCCGACCTGACCTCGGGCGACTTCGCGGCCTGTATCGCCTGGGCCGGGGACGTCGTCCAGCTCAAGGCGGACAGCCCGGACATCGACTTCATCATCCCGGACAGCGGCTACATCACGTCCACCGACAACATGCTGATCCCCAACAAGGCGCGCCACAAGACGAACGCCGAGCGGCTCATGGACTACTACTACGAGCCCGAACCCGCCGCCGAACTGGCCGCCTACATCAACTACGTGTGTCCCGTCGACGGAGTGAAGCCCTACCTCGCGAAGATCGACGAGTCGGCGGCGGACAACCCGCTGATCATCCCCGACGCGGCGATGGCCGCGAAGTCCCACGCGTTCAGGTCCTTGAGCCAGAAAGAAGAGACGGCGTACGAGGAGAAGTTCGCGAAGTTGACAGGGGCGTAGCCACGCCTGCCCCAGCGGTGCGAAACCTCTCCGACTCCCCAAGGACCACACCATGACCAGCACAGAACACGGCGGCGACGTCCGTCTCTCCGGGATCAGCAAGAACTACGGCTCCTTCACCGCCGTACACCCCCTCGACCTCACCGTCCCGCAGGGCTCCTTCTTCGCCCTGCTCGGCGCCTCCGGCTGCGGCAAGACGACCACCCTGCGGATGATCGCCGGGCTGGAGGAACCTTCCTCCGGGACCGTCTACCTCGGCGAGCAGGAGGTCACCAACCTGCCGCCGTACAAGCGGCCGGTGAACACCGTCTTCCAGTCGTACGCCCTCTTTCCGCACCTCGACATCTTCGAGAACGTCGCCTTCGGCCTGCGCCGGCGCGGCATCAAGTCGGTGAAGAAGCAGGTCGAGGACATGCTGGAACTCGTCCAGCTGGGCGAGCAGGCCCGCAAGAAGCCGCACCAGCTCTCCGGCGGCCAGCAGCAGCGCGTCGCCGTGGCCCGCGCGCTGATCAACACCCCCAAGGTGCTGCTCCTGGACGAGCCGCTCGGCGCCCTCGACCTCAAGCTGCGCCGCCAGATGCAGCTGGAGCTGAAGCGCATCCAGACCGAGGTCGGCATCACGTTCGTGCATGTCACACACGACCAGGAGGAGGCCATGACGATGGCCGACACGGTCGCCGTGATGAACGCGGGGCGCGTGGAACAGCTCGGCTCGCCCGCCGATCTCTACGAGAACCCGCAGACCACCTTCGTCGCGAACTTCCTCGGCACCTCCAACCTCATCGAGGCCGAGGTGGACGCCAAGAGCGGCGACGAGATCGTCCTCAAGGCGGGCGGCGGCAAGCTGCTGCTTCCGGAGGTCCGCTGTTCCGCGCCGACCAGGACCGGCGGCAAGGTGCTCGTCGGGGTCCGCCCCGAGAAGATCTCCCTCACGCACGCGGACGACGCCGGCGACATCCCGGCCGGCCGCAACCGCATCACCGGCAAGATCGCCGACACGAGTTTCATCGGCGTCTCCACGCAGTACGTCATCGACAGCCCCGTCTGCCCCGAGTTCGAGGTGTACGTCCAGAACATCGACCGCGACGCCAGGCTCGCGCCCGGCGCCGATGTCGTCCTGCACTGGAACCCGGCCCACACCTTCGGCCTGGACGCCGACCAGGACATCGACGCGGGCGTCGGCACGGTCGACGAGGAGGCGGCCGCCTGATGGCCACCGCGACCCCCGAAGCGCCGCCCCTGGCGCCCGTCCCGGCCAAGAAGCCCCCGCGCAAAAGGGGCCGCTGGACGCCGTACTGGCTGCTCCTGCCCGGCATCCTCTGGCTGTTCGTGTTCTTCGCGCTGCCGATGGTCTACCAGGCCTCCACGTCCGTGCAGACGGGCTCCCTGGAGGAGGGCTACAAGGTCACCTGGCACTTCGCGACCTACTGGGACGCCGTGGCCGACTACTGGCCGCAGTTCCTGCGCTCGGTGCTGTACGCGGGTGCCGCGACGATCCTGTGTCTGGTGCTGGGGTATCCGCTGGCCTACCTCATCGCGTTCCGCGCGGGACGCTGGCGCAACCTGATCATGATCCTGGTCATCGCGCCGTTCTTCACCAGCTTCCTGATCCGTACGCTCGCCTGGAAGACGATCCTCGCGGACGGCGGCCCGGTCGTCGGAGCCCTCAACTCGCTGCACGTCCTGGACGTCACCAGCTGGCTCGGCATCACGGCCGGCGACCGGGTGCTGGCCACGCCGCTCGCGGTGGTCTGCGGTCTGACGTACAACTTCCTGCCGTTCATGATCCTGCCGCTCTACACCTCGCTCGAACGCATCGACGGACGGCTGCACGAAGCGGCCGGTGACCTCTACGCCAGGCCGTTCACGACCTTCCGCAAGGTCACCTTCCCGCTGTCGATGCCCGGGGTCGTCTCCGGCACGCTCCTCACCTTCATCCCGGCGAGCGGCGACTACGTCAACGCCGACCTGCTCGGCTCGACGGACACCCGCATGATCGGAAACGTCATCCAGACGCAGTTCCTGCGCATCCTCGACTATCCGACGGCCGCCGCCCTCTCCTTCATCCTCATGGCGGCGATCCTCATCATGGTCACCCTCTACATCCGCAAGTCCGGGACGGAGGACCTGGTTTAAATGGCCTTCGTGAACTCCATCGGGCGCTGGCTCAAGAGCCATTTCGTCGTCATCGCGGGACTGATCACCCTCGGTTATCTTCTGCTGCCGAACATCGTCGTCACGGTGTTCTCCTTCAACAAGCCGAAGGGCCGCTTCAACTACGAGTGGCAGCAGTTCTCGACGGACGCCTGGCGCGATCCGTGCGGGGTCGCCGACATGTGCGGCTCGCTCTCGCTGAGCCTCCGGATCGCCTTCTGGGCGACCGTCGGGGCGACCGTCCTCGGCACGATGATCGCCTTCGCGCTGGTGCGGTACCGCTTCCGCGCGCGGGGCTCCGTCAACTCCCTGATCTTCCTCCCCATGGCGATGCCCGAGGTCGTCATGGCGGCCTCGCTGCTCACCCTGTTCCTCAACCTGGGCGCGCAGTTGGGCTTCTGGACGATTCTGATCGCCCACATCATGTTCTGCCTCAGCTTCGTCGTCGTCGCCGTGAAGGCACGCGTGATGTCGATGGACCCGAGGCTGGAGGAGGCCGCCCGGGACCTGTACGCGGGCCCGGTGCAGACCTTCGTACGCGTGACCCTGCCCATCGCGGCGCCCGGAATCGCCGCGGGCGCGCTGCTCGCCTTCGCGCTCTCCTTCGACGATTTCATCATCACCAATTTCAACGCGGGCTCGACCGTCACCTTCCCCATGTTCGTCTGGGGCTCGGCACAGCGCGGAACTCCCGTGCAGATCAATGTCATCGGTACGGCCATGTTCCTGGTCGCCGTGCTGCTGGTGCTGAGTGGAATGGTCGTCAGTAATCGCCGTAACAAGCAAAAGGCGTAATCAGAAAAACCCTGTAGGGAGTTGAAATCATGGCCCCGAGCGCCATGAGTATGTGGACCAAGTCTCTTTCCGACGCCCAGCCCGTCGCGTACTGGCTGGACGACCCCGGCAAGCCGCACCCCGAGCCCGCCCTCACCGGCGGCGAGAGCTGCGATCTGCTCGTGGTGGGCGGCGGCTACAGCGGGCTGTGGACCGCGCTGATCGCCAAGGAGCGCGACCCGCAACGGGACGTCGTGCTCGTCGAGGGCCGTGAGGTGGGCTGGGCCGCCTCCGGCCGCAACGGCGGCTTCTGCGCCGCCTCCCTCACCCACGGCCTGGCCAACGGTCTCGCCCGCTGGCCGGACGAGATCCACCGCCTCCAGGAACTGGGCGCGCAGAACCTCGACGAGATCGAGAAGGCCGTGGCCCGCCACTCCCTGGACTGCGACTTCGAACGCACCGGCGAGATCGACGTCGCCACCGAACCCCACCAGGCGGCCGAACTCCGCGCCTGGCATGAGGAGTTGACGTCCAAGGGTCTAGCGACCGGCACGGAGTTCCTGGACGCGGAGGCGGTACGGGACCAGGTCGCGTCCCCCACCTTCCTGGCCGGCCTGCACGACCGCACCGGCGTCGCGATGCTCAACCCGGCGAAACTGGCCTGGGGGCTCAAGCGGGCCTGCCTGCGTCTGGGCGTGCGCGTGTACGAGCACACACCGGCGCTCACCCTGCGGCCGTACGGCGCGGGAATGGCCGTACGCACCCCCTACGGGTCGGTCCGCGCCCGCCGGATCGCGCTCGGCACGAACATCTTTCCGAGCCTGGTGAAGCGCGTACGGGCGTACACCGTCCCTGTCTACGACTACGCGCTGATGACCGAACCCCTGAGCGAGGAGCAGCTCGCCTCGGTCGGCTGGCGGGGGCGGCAGGGCCTCGGGGACAGTGCCAACCAGTTCCACTACTTCCGGCTGAGCGCCGACAACCGCGTCCTGTGGGGCGGTTACGACGCGATCTATCCGTACGGCGGCCGGGTACGCGCCGAGTACGACGACCGCCCGGAGACCTACGCCAAGCTGGCCGACCACTTCTTCACCTGCTTCCCGCAGCTGGAGGGCGTCCGCTTCACCCACGCGTGGGGCGGCGCGATCGACACCTGCTCGCGCTTCTCGGCGTTCTTCGGCACCGCGCACGGGGGGCGGGTGGCGTATGCGGCGGGGTTCACCGGGCTCGGTGTGGGCGCGACGCGCTTCGGGGCGGACGTGATGCTGGATCTGCTGGCGGGGGAGCGGACGGAGCGCACGGCGCTGGAGATGGTTCGTAAGAAGCCGTTGCCGTTTCCGCCGGAGCCGTTCGCGTGGACGGGGATCGCTCTGACCAAGTGGTCGTTGGCGCGGGCGGATGCGCATGGGGGGCGGCGGAATCTGTGGCTTCGGGCGATGGATCGGTTCGGGTTGGGATTCGACAGTTAGTGGGTCGTTCGTCGGCTGCGGGGCGGTGGGGGCTTGTCGCGCAGTTCCCCGCGCCCCTTACGGGGCGCGTACGCCCGGCTCATGATCGTGACCTGGTTCACTACCAATAAGTAGCCGAACCCGCGTAATGCTTGCGGGAAACCTCCCTCTCCCTCGTGACGCGACCAGCGTTCACAGAGAAAGGGAGGACCCCTCATGACAGGGGCGAAAACGGCGGTCGAGTGGCTGGCGTCCGTGGCTCCGGATCCCGAGGCCTGCCGGTGGGAGTGGGAGCGCAATCCCCTGGGGATCGCGCTGCTGCCCGCCGGCAAGGCCTGGGACGTACTGATCCTGCCGGGCGAACTCGGTTACCCCACCCTCGACGTCCTCACCCGCGTCATCGACCAACTCGGCCCGGTACTCGTCGACTTCGGCGACTCCCGGATGGGGTTCTTCGTGCCGCCGGGCACCGCGGCCCGCTGGCTGGGCACGGGGGTGCGTACGGCGGGAAACGGCACGTGGATCGTCGTGCCGTACCCCAACCGCGCGACCGGAGGCGTCCGTTGGCTGATCCCGCCGGACGGCTCGGGCACCCTCACCGACCCGGCACTCCTCGAACTGGCCATGCACGAGGCGGCGGCGGGTCTGGCGACGGACGAGGACAGGTGAGGCTCGCGCGGTTCTCGTAGTCACCGCATGACCACGCTCTCGTCGGCCGTCCGTGCGGTCGACGCGAACCGTGGCCATGTGGCGCACAGGTGTGCGCTGTTGGGGTGCCGTAGGTGTGTCGTGCAGCCAACAGCTGGGTACAGCCGGGTAACTGACGGAGACAGGAGTGGCCGTGGCGCTCGGAGACAGAGTGAGGCGTGTCCGGGCCCGAGGGCGCGCGGTCGCGGCCGCCCTCGCCGTGGCCGCCGTGACGGCGGTCGTCCTGTGGGTCTCCGACCTGGCCCCGGGCTGGCTCGCCCCGGTCCTGAGCGCGGTCGTCACCGCCGTCCTGGTCGAGGAAACGGTCCGCCTGCAGCGTCGCCGAATACCCCGCGGCGACCCGTTGGACATCCACGTCCGTGTCTCGGACGCCAGCTACGTCCATGTGCCCGCGGGAGCCGGTGAGCCGCCCCGCGTGGTACCGGCGAGCGGGCACACCGTGAAGCTGTACGTCACGGCGACCGAACGTACCGTGGTACTGGCGGGACTTCGGGTCGTCGTCATCGAACGGAGGCCTCCGCGCGGGGAGTTGTCGCCGCACGCCGGGATCCTGCCGGTGCGCGCGTACACCGTGCTGCTCGATGAGGACCCGCCCCGCCTCGATCCGCGCGGCGAGGACACGCCGGCCACGTTCTCGTACACGGTCGGCCCGGACGACCCGGAGACGTTCGAACTGCGCGCGGAGACCGAACGCTGGCAGGTGGCCTGGGAGTTGGAGCTGGACTGGGTGTGCGGCCGGCGCACCGGAACGGTCAGGGTGGATCTCGCGGGCCACCCGTTCCGCACGGCGGCCCGACCGCCGCGCGGCCTGAGCTGGGAGGACCTGGCGTGAAGTGGTGGCGTGGACGCGAGAAGAAACGGCCGAACGAGGTACCGGGACCTCCGGGGGAGTCCCCGCGCCCCGAGAACTTCGAGATACGGGTCGGTGGGCTGAGCCATGTCTTCGCCGTGCTCGACCCCAGCACCACCGTCGGCCCGGAGCCCCTGCACATCCCCCTGACCGGCTACAACGTGTACGTGGACCTGGTGGCGAGCGGCGACCCGGACCTCGTACTGCACGCTCTGCGCGCCGAGGTGACCGGCCGTCGCCCGATGAAGCCCAGCGGAGTGAGCATCGCGCCCCAGCCCGGGCAGCAGGGCATCTCCTTCGCCGAGGACCTGTCGGAGGCGCGTCGGCGCGCCCTGGAGAACTACCAGCCCATGCAGGTGCCGGACGTGGAGGTGTTCCTCGACGAGATCCCGCCGCTGGTGCGTCCCGCGCTCGACGCGAAGGGCATACCCGTGGTGCCGGACTTCGGGCTGCCGCTGCGGATCGCCGCCGGCTCGGCCTGGCGGATCGTGCTCGCCCCGCACACGGCGGACCGTCGGCGCGTCGACTGGCGGCTGCTCGCCGATGTCACCTGTGGCGACCAACGGGCCACGATGAGCTGGGACCTCATGGTGACCGCCGAGACCACCATGCGGACCTTCCACCCGGGCGGCACCGAGCCCGACTTCACCCCGGTGCATGTGCTGGCGCCGCACTGGAGGGTGGCCTGGCCGCCGACGGGATCACGGTGAGGATGACGGCCTGCGGACGACGAATAGCCGCAGCAGGATCAGCAGTGCCGAGCACAGGCACCAGCTCGCCACCACGTCCAGCGGCCAGTGGAAACCCCGGACGACCAGTCCGACGGCGACGGCCGCGTTGAGGACGAGGCAGCTGATCAGAGTGAGTCGGCGGGCGTACGTACGGCGCAGCCACGGCAGCAGGAGCAGGGTGGCGGAGCCGTAGGCGACGACGGCCGTCGCGGTGTGACCGGAGGGGTAGAAGCCGGTGCCGGGTCCCATGACCGGCGGCCCGGACCGGGCGACCAGTTCCTTCAGCGGTACGACGATCGCCGGTACGACCGCCATCAGCAGGCCCGCGCCGACCGGTTCCCGCCACCAGCGTTCCGTACCCGCCCGACGCGCGCGCAGTCCGACGTACACCAGGACGACGAGAAGGACCGGAACGGCGACCGCGATGCCGCCGAGATCGGCGAGGAGTGCCCAGCCGCGAGTGGGGTGGACCAGTGAGTCGCTGAGGCGTTCGTCCGCGCGGGCGAGGGGGCCGTGGACGGCGACCTGCCAGGTGATCAGCGCGAAGAGGAGGACCGCGAAGGTCAGGAGGGAGAGGAGAAACCGAGAGTTCGACCGGCCCGGAACAGGGGGGAGAGTACCGGGCCGGTCGATCAGATCGGATCGTCGCACGCCCCGGGGGGTTTGGGGCGGGCGACTGTCCGATCGGTGAGGAGACCCGGAGCCGGAAGCTCCGGTTGTGTGCGCGAGGGCACGACCGGATCGAAGCTGGGGAGGCCCCGACCAGGTGCCACCCACAGTTTCCTGCGGGCGGGGTGTATCTCTCATCTGGATAGAACCTACGGCAGGGAAGGGGCCTGAAACAGGCGGATCGGCGACCCGCCATCCACCCCGCACACCTTCTTCACACGCTCTGACGGCGTCCGCACCGGCTCCGCACGGGCCCGGAAACAAGCGGAATCCGGGCCGGTCGGCCGGTACGAACGGGTCGTGCGGAGGGGCGGCGGGAGCCGGGAACGGGTCAGACGCTGGTGAAGGCCTGCTCGATGATGTCGAGGCCCTCGTTGAGGAGGTCCTCGCCGATCACCAGCGGAGGCAGGAAGCGGAGGACGTTGCCGTAGGTACCACAGGTAAGGACCACCAGACCTTCCTGATGGCAGGCCTTCGCGAGCGCGGCGGTCGCCTCCGGGTGGGGCTCCTTGGTGGTGCGGTCCTTGACCAGCTCGATGGCGATCATGGCGCCGCGCCCACGAATGTCACCGATGACCTCGAACTTGTCCGCCATGGCGGAAAGCCGGGCCTTCATGACGGACTCGATGTGCTTGGCGCGGGCGTTGAGGTCGAGTTCCTTCATGGTCTCGATCGAGCCCAGCGCACCCGCACAGGCGACCGGGTTCCCGCCGTACGTTCCACCGAGCCCGCCCGCGTGCGCGGCGTCCATGATCTCGGCGCGCCCGGTGACGGCGGCGAGCGGCAGCCCGCCCGCGATGCCCTTCGCGGTGGTGATCAGATCGGGCACGATGCCCTCGTCCTCGCACGCGAACCACTGTCCCGTACGGCAGAACCCGGACTGGATCTCATCGGCGACGAAGACGATGCCGTTGTCGGCGGCGAACTGCCGAACGGCCGGCAGGAACCCCTTCGCGGGCTCGATGAACCCGCCCTCGCCGAGCACCGGCTCGATGATGATCGCGGCGACGTTGTCCGCCCCGACCTGCTTGCTGATCTGGTCGATGGCCTGCGCGGCGGCCTCGGGCCCGGCGTTCTCGGGTCCGGTCGGCCACCGGTAGCCGTACGCGACGGGCACGCGGTACACCTCGGGCGCGAACGGCCCGAAGCCGTGCTTGTACGGCATGTTCTTGGCGGTGAGGGCCATCGTGAGGTTCGTACGCCCGTGGTACCCGTGGTCGAACACGACCACTGCCTGCCGCTTGGTGTACGCCCGCGCGATCTTCACGGCGTTCTCGACGGCCTCGGCACCGCTGTTGAAGAGGGCGCTCTTCTTGGCGTGATCCCCCGGCGTCAGCTCGGCGAGCGCCTCGGCGACCTCGACGTACCCCTCGTACGGCGTGACCATGAAACAGGTGTGCGTGAAGGCGGCGAGCTGGGCGGAGGCCCGCCGCACGACGGCCTCGGCGCTCGCGCCGACCGACGTGACGGCGATACCGGACCCGAAGTCGATCAGCCGGTTCCCGTCGACGTCCTCGATGATCCCGCCACCGGCACGCGCGGTGAAGACGGGCAGCACGGACCCGACCCCACCGGCGACGGCGGCCAGCCGCCGGGCCTGGAGCTCCTGGGACTTGGGGCCGGGGATGGCGGTGAGTACGCGGCGCTCCTGGGGGAGGGCGGGAAGGGCGGTCATGAGGGCTCCCTGGTGATCTTGCGAACCGGAGTTTCCTGGCTGGGCTTCCGGGTGGGGTTCGCGGGCGGAGTATTTCGGACGCTTCGCTGCTTTCTCCGCAGGCTAGGGGTGGGAGAGGGGGGTGGGCATGCTCCATGTGGGCGTTGTCAGGGGATTCGGTTGTCCGCAGTGGACATAGCGCCGGCGCGGAGTGGGCGGGCGCCGCCGGGCTCGGAGATCAGACAGCGCCGGTCCGGGTGGCCGGCCATCCACAGCTGAGTGGCCCGCGGGTCGAGGCGGACCCGCGGGGCCAGTGCCAGGGTGAGGCCGCCGACGGTGATCCGCTGATTCGTGCCATGGCGGCGGATCTCGCAGTCGACCAGGCGCCACGAGTGCTCGGTGAGCGTCGCCGCCATACGGCGGACGGCCACGATCAGGCCGATGTGGAAGGGGAGGAGCGTCAGTTCGAGGACCAGGGGCAGGGCGAACAGGCCGATCCTGTCGTGACCCTCGTCCGCCACCACCTCCGCGATCTGGAGACACATCAGGGTCGGCCAGATGAGGAAGAGAGCCACGACGAGGGCGTGCATCCTGCGGCGTATCGCGCGGCGCGTTGGCGGGTGGGACAGCGCGCTCACTCCGGGCGTGGGGACGGCGGCGGCAGGCCGGGGGGCGTCCTTCGTCGGGACCAGGAGGTTGCGCTGGTACTGCTCGCGCAGGTGGCGCGGGGCCTTCTCCGTGCGGCGGGAGGCCGCGATGACGAGTCGCTCGCCCGGGACACCGCACCACCACAGGACGGCGATCTGCTCCCGGCGCTCCGGCGGAGCCTCCGCGCGCATACGCCGCCTCCACCAGCTCGGCGTGCTGGAGAGGACCAACGGCAGTCGCTGCTCCGGCGCGGCGGGGTCGGGTACCTCGAACCATGCGTTACGCACGTCCTGTGCCTTCGGATGGTCCGAGACACCGTGCGGTGGATTCACGGTGGTGTGCCAGGGATGGGCGCGCAGGACGCGGCGGACCCGCCAGGCGTTCGGGAGTTCGGCGAGCAGTTCCATGGGGATGCGTATCGCCGTGAAGAGGAAGAAGGCCACGGTCACCCAGACCAATTGCCCCAGCACCGCGTCCGAGGCGTTGGTGAACAGGGTCCAGTACCCGGCGCAGGCGGCGACGATCAGCAGACTGCGTCCCGTCTGGCGCCGCCACGCACGCCGGGTCGCGGGGTCGTCCCACGCCACAGCCCCCTCGCCGTACGCCGAGTCGTTCTGGTCGGTCACTTGAGAAGCCCCCGTTTTTGTCTTCCGCGGCCTGCGAGAAGGGACGACGATATCCGGAACGGGCAGGTCCGCTCCGCGAGGTCGGCCCTGTAAGCGGTGAACTCCCCTTGTGGGGGCGTTAGATTGACGCCTGATGGCTGATGATGGACGGAACGGCTGGTCAGGGGGCAAGGCGATGGACAGCGACGGGACGCAGGACGCGCGGGGTACGCATGCGAATCCTGTGCCGCGTCCGGCGGGGCCGCCGGGCGTGCCCTCCGTGCCGCCTCGGCCGGTGCGGGCGCCGGGGGTGGCTGCTCGGGCGTCCGTCGTCGAGTGGCTCAATGCGCCTCGGCCCGCGGCCAGGCCGGGGATCTGGCGCTACGGGTACCGGCTGCCCAAGGGGGCGCAGGCGGCGGAACGTCTCTCCCCGGTCACCGTCGTCGGGATACTCGTGCCGCTCGTGGTCGGGTTGTTCCTGTGGTCGGTCTGGCGGCGGGGCGCGATGCCCTACCAGTCGGTGCTGCTGAAGCTGTTCACGCCTGAGGACTGGTGGTGGGGTGGCACCGTCTCGCCCAAGGGGTGGGAGGGCAGTGCTGCCGTCCTTGTCTACAACGGTGTTTTCTTTCTGGTGCTGCTCTATGCCATGGGGCGGCTCGGTAGTTGGCCCGACATCGCCCGGCATTTCGTCGCGCGCCGGCCGCAGCCCGCTCGGGCCCTGCTCGCGCTGCTCGGCGCTCTCGTCACGCTCAGTTTTGTGTTTCCCCACGCCTTCCCGGGCGTCGGCTGGGACGCCCTGCCGATCGTCGACGCCGTCTTCGCCCTCGTCGCCCTGATCGCCGGTGGGTTCGATGTGTTCGGGTCGACCGTGTTCAAGGGCGGGCTGTACGCCGTCATCACTCTGCTTGTCGTCTGGCCGTTCGCCCGGATCGGGGGCTGGTGGGGGTACGTCAAGGACCGCCTCGCCGCTCGTAAGGCCGCTGCCGGGCCCACCGGGCCCCTGCCCGCCGACCGGCCCCGTGAACAGTGGCCCGACCTGCGCGAGGCCGGTGAGTACGAGGCCGCCGAGCTGCTCACCGCCGAGGTGGCCGGCGGTCGTATGAACGACGTCGACTGCGCCCGGGTCGAGCACGCTTGGGCGGTCGCCAGGCGTGACGGGGCGCTCGCGGGCTTCCGGGACGCCGTGTTGCGGCAGGGCGCGGCTGCCTGGAGTCATCCCTCCGGAGCGCGGGACCTGGCCCGGCGTACCGCGCAGCACGATCTGTCCGTGGGGCAGGTGCGCATCGGGCGATGGGTGGCGGCCGAGCGGGCGCCGCTCGTCTATCACGGTGCCGGTGCCGCGCTCGGGCCCGAGGTGCTCGGCACGTCCTTGCTTGCCGTTGGGCCGTCGGGGGCGGGCAAGACGCGGCAGCTCATCGAACCGGTGACCGAGGCGCTGGCCCTGCGGGCGCTCACCGGGCAGTGCGCCTTCGTTGCCGTCTCCGCGCCCGGGACGCCCCTTGCCGCCGACTCCGCGTTCGATGTCGTCGTACGGATAGGGGATCGTGACTCCGTCCACGACCTCGATCCGTACGCCGACTCCGACGACCCCGACGAGGCCGCCGCCTTCCTCGCCGAGGCCCTGGTCGGTGACCTCGACACCGTCGGCACCGAGAGTGCGGCCACCGCGCTCGCCCAGGTGCTCGGCCCGTACAGGGCGGCGCACGGCCGTTTCCCCGCCCTGCCTGTGCTGCGGGAGCTGCTGGAGAGCGACCCCGCCGCGCTGACCGCCCTGCGGGACGCCCTCGCGGGGGACGAGTTCACCGTCATGCGGCGCGAACTCGACGTACGCATCCGGCAGTCGGCGAGCCCGGCGGACGTCGGCCGGATCGTCGCGGATCGGCTCTCGCTGCTCAACCGGCCCGTCTTCGACGGGTTCTTCGGTGGGGGCGGTGCCGCTCGGGCCTTCTCGCTTCGCTCCCTCACCCAGCATCCGCTGCGCGTCCGCGTCGATCTGCCGGAGCACGGTCACGAGGAGGCCGCGCGGCTGATCACGCGGCTCGTCCTCGCGCAGTTCAGTGCCGTCGTACGGGACGGGCGGCGCCCGCACTTCGCCTGTCTGGTCCTCGACGACGCGAGCGGGACGGTCACCGCCGGTTCGGTACGGCGTATCCAGCGGATGCGCTCCCAGAACGCGGGCGTCGTGCTCGCCCTGCGGACCATCGGCGACGTCCCGGAGGCGCTGCACGGGCCGCTGTACGGCGCCGTCGGCTGCCGGATGGCGTTCTCCGGCGTGACGACCTGGGACGGCGGCCGGTTCGCGCAGGCCTGGGGCACCGCCTGGGTGGAGACACGGGACGTGGCCAAGCACACGGTCTTCGCGGACCAGCCGATGACGCGCGCGATCCACGCCCTGCGCAAGCTCGTCACCGGCAAGGCCGTCACGACCGACGCCGTGACCGTACGTACGGTCGAACGGGAGCGCTGGTCGGCGTCCGAACTGGCGCACGAGGTGCCGCCGGGGCACGCGGTGCTGTCCCTCACGACCGTCGAGGGCGAGCACGCGCCGCCGCTGCTGGTGGATCTGCGGGGCTGAGTCATACGTATGGGGTCGTCATGGAGTCGTCCGTATGGGGCACGCGGTACGTACGGTAAGGCAGAATCGGCACAGGCCGTTCATACGTGGCGGCCAAAATTTCACGGAGTCCACACAGATCTGAAGGCCCCATGCCCCCGACGCTCGCCTCGCTCCTCCATCACTCCGCGCTCAGGCTGACCGTGCGGGCGGGCGGGGACCGCCTGGACGTACCCGTGCGCTGGGTGCACGCCAGCGAACTGGCCGACCCCGTCCCCTACATGGAGGGCGGGGAGCTGCTCCTGATCACCGCGCTCAAGCTGGACGCCGAGGACCCCGAGGCCATGCGGCGCTATGTGAAGCGGCTGGCCGGGGCGGGGGTCGTCGGACTCGGCTTCGCTGTCGGGGTCAACTACGCGGAGATCCCCAAGGCACTGGTGGAAGCGGCGGAGCACGAGGGGCTGCCGCTCCTCGAAGTCCCGCGCCGTACACCCTTCCTCGCCATCAGCAAGGCGGTGTCGGCCGCCATCGCCGCCGACCAGTACCGGGCGGTGACAGCCGGTTTCGCGGCGCAGCGGGAACTGACCCGGCAGGCGCTGAGCGACGGCCCGGAGGGCCTGCTCGCCGCGCTCGCCTCCCAGGTCGACGGCTGGGCCGCGCTGTACGACGCCTCGGGCGCCGTCGTCGCCACCGCGCCCGAGTGGGCCGGGCGGCGGGCGGCACGGCTCACGGCGGATGTGGAGCGGCTGCGGGAGCGGCCGGCGCCGGCCAGCTCGGTGGTGGGCGCGGGGGCGAGTGAGGGAGGCGGGGGTGAGGACCAGGACCGGGTCGAGCTGCACTCCCTCGGCACCGGGCGGCGGCCGCGCGCCGCGCTGGCGGTAGGGACCGCTGCGGCGCTGGGTACGGCGGAGAGGTACGCCCTGCACTCGGCCATTGCGCTGCTGACGCTGACGACCGAGAGGTCCCGGTCCCTCCAGGCCGCCGAGCAGCGCATCGGGGCCGCTGTGCTGCGGATGCTGCTGGCCGGCGAACCCGATCACGCGCGTGCCGTCGCCGGGGGGCTGTACGGCGAGCTGCTCGACGCGCCGTTCCGGATCGTCGTCGCGGAGTCGGCTTCTCCGCCGGTGGGGCAGGGGGTGCCGGTGGGGGCGGCGAGCAGGCCTACGGCCGGTGCTCTTGTCGCCGCCGACACGAACGGGGATCCGCTGGGCGGGCTCGCCGAGTGCCTGGAGTCCGCCGCCGCGCGGGCGGGGGAGGCGGTGCTGGTGGTGCCTGAGGGGGAGCGGTTGGTCGTGCTCGCGGTGGACGGGGGTGCGGCGGAGGCGGCCTGTGGGGAGTTCGCTGCGGCGGTGGAGGGGGCTCGGGCGGAGGTTCGGGAGAGGGGTCGGGGGCTGGGGGATGCATCGGCCTCTTCCTCCGGTCGCTCCGATTCTTCCGGCTCTTCCGGCTCTTCCGGTGACGAGGACGAGCTTGTGGTGGGGATGTCGGGGCCGGCGGGGCCCATCGCGGCGGCTGCCGCGTACAAGCAGGCCGAGCAGGCCTTGTCGGTGGCCCGACGGCGGGGGCGGGTGCTGGTCGGGCATGAGCAGCTGGCCGCCGGGTCCGTGGTGCCGTTGCTCGCGGACGATGCGGTGCGGGCGTTCGCGGACGGGTTGTTGCGTCCGCTGTACGAGCATGACGCGACGGGTCGGGGGGATCTGGTGGCGTCGTTGCGGGCGTGGCTGTCCCGGCACGGACAGTGGGATGCGGCTGCGGCGGATCTTGGGGTGCATCGGCATACGTTGCGGTACCGGATGCGGCGGGTGGAGGAGATTCTGGGGCGGTCGCTGGATGATCCGGATGTGCGGATGGAACTGTGGCTGGCGCTGAAGACGACGGCGGCGGTGGGGGAGTAGGGGGTTTGTTTTCGCCTCCGCAACAATCGGGACGTGGTTTCCGCCGAGAACAACTCGCGGGCCGCGTTGAGATTCATTCCGAATGCGCCGCTGTCAAGTCTTTCGATACTCGACACGAGATCGAACAGTGCAGGCTGAGATGCCAGCGGGCCATCCGCAGTGGTCGAGGCGTAGTTGGTGAGCGGCGACGCCGCATCCGAATCTCCACCGCGATCCACGTAGGCGGCCATCACCTGGAAAAGCGGACTGATCCCGACCTGCCGCGGCGGGTTCACCGCCTCGACGACGCGCTCGAACGGAACGAGCTTGTGGTCAGCAGCTTCGAGCATGCGATCGCGGCAACGGAGCAGCGTCTGTGCGAACCCGGTTGCAGCGTCGATATCGGCGCGCACCACGACGGTGTTCACGAAGTACCCGATGAGGTCCTGCAACTCGGGCTGGTCGCGCAAACTGGCCGGGGTGCCGATAGGTACCGTATCGCCGGCACCTTCATCCCAGAGCGCCAACGAAAATGCCGCAATCAACGCCTGCAGCGGTGTTGCCTTGTGCTCGACCAGGAATTCGTCGACCGTGGCTGTCTCATCGCTGGTGAGGGACGTGGTGGCAGGTCGTATGGTTCGTTCTTCGGATCCGTCGCGTGGTTGGTCGAGGGGTAGGACGGTTTCCGTCGGGAGATCTGTCAGCGTGTCCTGCCAGTACCGCAGGTCCGATTGATAGCGGGAGTCCGGATCTCTCCGGCTGCCCAGCACATGTCGTTGCCAGACCGCGAAGTCGGCATATTGGATCGACAAGGGCGCGATCTCGGTGGAATTGCCGGAAGCCGCTTCGAGATAGAACTTGTTCAGCTCTTGAACAAGGATCCCAAAGGAATCCGCATCGGTAACTATGTGATGCCCGTAAGCTACCAGCACATCGCCATCAGAATGGCGCAACAAATGAAACTTCAGCCCGAACTCGGAGGTGAAGTCAAGTGGCAGTGCGGCAACCTGAGCGATCTTGTCGCTGAGCAGCTCAGGACCGACGTGTTCGACCTCCAGGACCTTGGTGTCGTCGTCGGGTTCCGCGCAGATGACCTGACGGAGCGATGAGGTCTCCTCGTCCGGCACGAGGATCGTACGCAAGATCTCGTGACGAGCGACTACCCGGCGTACCGCCGTCGCCAAAGCATCCAGATCGAGCCGGACGCCTGCTTGCAGCACGATTTCAGTCCGATAGATCGGACGCCCTGCGATCTGCTCTGTGAACCAGAGTGCTTGTTGTCCGTATGAGACTGGTAGTGGGGTTGGGCGGGGTAGTTCGCCGATTCGTGTGCTGGATGTCTCGGTGGTAGCGGTGGCGGTGGTGGTGTCGGCGATTCGGGCGAGTTCGCTGATGCGGGGGTGGTCGAAGACATCGCGCAAGGTGAGTGCGACGCCGAGCAGGGCGTTGGCGCGTGCGATGACTCGTGCGGCGAGCAGCGAGTGCCCGCCCAGGCGGAAGAAGTCGCTGCCCACAGCGAGATCGGCGTTGTTGTCGAGGTGCAGTACGTCGCAGAAGATGTCGGCGAGGGCGATCTCGGTGGCGGTTTGCGGTGACCGGCCATCGGCGGCGCCTGCGGTCAGGTCTGGTTGCGGCAACGCGGCGCGATCGAGCTTCCCGTTGGCGGTGACCGGGAATCGGTCCAGGCGCGTGAACGTCGTGGGGACCATGTAGTCCGGCAGCGACCGTGCCAGGTGCTCGCGGAGCGCGTCGAACGGCACCGCGTCCGTGGTCGTGATGTACGCAGCGAGGTATTTTCCGCCGGCGGGGTGGTCCAAGGCGGTGATGGCGGCACCCGACACTGCTGGGTGCTGTTCGAGAACGGCGCGGATTTCACCGGGTTCGATCCGGTATCCGCGTATCTTGACCTGGTCATCGCTGCGGCCGAGATATTCCAGCTGTCCCTGGGAGTTCCATCGCACGACATCGCCGGTGCGGTACAACCGCGCGCCGTTGTCGCTGAACGGATCAGCCACGAATCGGTCAGCGGTCAGGCCCGGGCGTGCGACGTATCCGTCGGCGAGTTGCACTCCACCCAGGTAGAGCTCACCTGCCACACCGACCGGCACCGGACGCAGCCACGCGTCAAGAACGCGTGCTGTCGTGTTCGCGACCGGTGCACCGATCGGGGTGTTCTCGGCGTGGGTGATGGTGGCCGTTGTGCCGTCGCCGGTGACTTCGGTCGAGCCGTAGAAGTTGTGCAGTACTGCTTGTGGCGCGGTCGTTCGCATGGCGGTCGCGGTACCTGGGGTGAGTGCTTCACCGGAGGAGATCCAGGACCGGATCGTGGTCAGCGCTGTGGGTGCGTCGTCGTGGCGGACGAGGACGTCGGCCAGACTGGGCACGGTCAGCAGATGTGTGACGCGGTGTCGGGCGATCGTGTCGAGCAGGCCGGCTGGATCCTGCGCGGTTTCTGCGGGCACGACCACGATCCGTGCACCGGCGATCATCGGCCCGAACAACTCGGTCACAGCGTCGACAAAGCCCACGCCGCTCTTCGACAGCGCCACATCATCTGGCTTGCAGTCCAGGACCTGGTGACCCCATGCGAGGCGGTTGGCGAGTGCGCGGTGAGTGAGGGCCACGCCCTTCGGGTTGCCCGTCGTTCCCGATGTGAAGATCACGACAGCTGCGTCGAGGCCGTTCAGCGGCCGGGCTGGAACGGGGGCGGCTTCCTGACCGGCGGCCAGCCGTCCCTGTACTTCATGGTCGTCGATCCGCATTGCTGGTGCGCGATGTTCACCCAGTACGTGTTGATGTATTTCTGTGGTGAGTTGATCGGTGATGACCAGCGCAGGTGCGGCGTTGTCGAGGATGTGCTTGATGCGTTCTGCGGGGTATCCCGGATCGATCGGCACGTAGGCCGCTCCCGCGCGCATCACTCCGGTAAGCGCCACGACCAGGTCCACCGAGCGCGCCATGGCGATCGCGACGCGGTCCCCGACCCGCACACCCTCATCGATCAGGAGGTGAGCGAGAGCGTTGACCCGTGCATCGAACTGACTGTAAGTGAGTTCGCTGCCGTCGTCGGCGACGACCGCGACCGCGTCCGGATCGGCCGCGACCCGGCGCCGCACCAGTGCGTCCACCGTCGCGGGCGCAACATCGAGCGTCTCGCCTCGTACCCACATCGAGTCCGGACCATCAGCATCGGGTGTGAATCCGGCACTCAGTTCGTGCAGGGTCTGGGCCGGGGACCCGTCGAGGACGGCGTTGAGGAAACGGCTGAATTGTTCGGCGTGCAAGAGCGGATCGCCCGTGGCGGATCCTGCGGACAGCTCCAGCCGGATTCCGGTGTGGGGGTTGCGGTAGATCGCCAGGTCGAGTGATCCGACCGGGCCGGTGCTGATCGTTTCGGAGACCGCGTCGATATCACCCAGGCGCGGCGTCGACTCGAAGAGCCTGATGTTGATCGTCGGGAGCGTGAGGTATGAGGCTTGGCCGCTTGGCCATAGACGGGCGATCTGGTGATCTTCGACAGTCGTGTGACGCCGTGAATTCTTCAGTTGGTTTGCGACGATCTCGAGGACATTTTCGAAGGTGTCATACGGGCTGATCTCGGTGACGACCGGGATTGCCCTTGAGATCGCGCTCGGTGTTTTCAGCGATTCGCGGTCGTCTCGCAACATCAGAGGAACCCGGACCGCCACACAGTCACGACCATCGACCAGAGCGGTGTAGACGCCCCACAGCGCGATCAGAGAATCGGTCCAGGAGACCCGAGCCGCGCGAGCGAACTGCTGAACCTTCGAGTAGGTGTCGTCGGGTATCGGGACGACAACTGGTTGACTCGAAGATACGAAGACCCCGGACAAGTCCTCCACGATCTCGTGGCCGACGTGCTCGATTCCGAGGATGCCACTCCAATACGCGGCACCTTCTTCGATCCTGGAATCGCCGGAGTTCTTGGCGTCTATGACGTTCTTTATGCTGCCGAACCAGCGGTCCGGGACCGAATCACCGGCCTGCTGTGCGGAGTAGACCTCGGCGACGCGGCGGATGAACAGAGAAATGCTGTAGCCGTCGACGAGCAGGATGTTGGTGACCAGGATCCATGCCCAGGTGCCGTTCTCGCGACGGATCAGGGTCGAGCAGGTCGTTGGCTCTCCGGAAGTGGCCGGCGGTCCGGTGAGTTGTTCGCGAGCCAGTACCCGGATCTGGTCGTCGCCATGGCCCGCGTCGACGATCTCTGTCGTGAGTGTCGTGGCGGTGTCGATGTATTGGAAAGGGACCCCGTCGTCGTCCCCGAAACGTACCCGCAACGCGTCGGTCTCCGCGAAGACAACCCTGACCGAGGATGCGAACAGGGCCGGATCGACCGGGCCATTCAGCCAAATCAACTGACCCGCACAAAACACCGAGGACTCAGGGGCAAGTCTCCGAGCCACCCAGTTGCCGCGCTGACTCGCAGTCAACTCCACACGGTCAAAAGCCGTCAACGGAAGCACACCCACTTCTCTTGAGACCAGATCGAGCCGACCGAGGCAACGATCACTAGAACCTCAATGAAGGGTAGGCTAACCTTGCCCCGTGCCACCACCCATACCGCCACCCGACCGAGGAGAAGCCTCCATCAGGTACGACAACCGCCCTGCGACGACGGCCTGTTGGTGTTCGATCCCGGACAGGTTGTTCCAGGAAGACGAACTCTCCGGAGCCCGGCAGCAGCGAGTGTGGGTGGCTGCGGCGCTCCCTCAGCACACCGACATCCTGTCGCTGGGCACGGACCGGGGGCGGCCATGAGGAACGCCTCGCACTCCGACCCGTCGGGGCTGGGGCGGGGACCCTTGACCCGTCGGCTGCCTGTGCTTTGGCAGGCGCCCACCGATCCGCCCGAGTTCCAGCCGTTCGAGGCCGGCTCGGGGACCACGGCCGGTCGATTCCTGTTGCGCGTGATCCTCTCGGTGCGGCGGGTCTCCGTTCCCGCGGCGCTGGCCGCGATCGTGTGGCAGGTGGGCGAGGCCGCGGTCCCAGTGGTGATGGGCCTTGCGATCGACCGGGCGTTGGCAACCGGGAACGCGGGGCAGTTGGTGCTGTGGCTCGGCGTATTGGTGGCCTTGTACATCGTGTTGACGGTGGCGGCGAAGTTCGCTGTCCAACTGACCGCGTATGCGATACAGCTGCTCCAGCACCGCCTCCGGAGCACCCTCTCGACCGGCGTGCTGCATCCGGTCGGCGGCGGCGCCCACGCGCCGGACGGCAGTGTCGTCTCGGTGATGACCAACGACGTCGCCCGCCTGGCCAACGGGGTCCAGCTCGTGATCATGCCGATCGCGAGGATCATGACCATCGGATTCATCGCCGTGTCGCTGTTGGGGACGCACTGGCTGCTCGGGCTCGCGGTGCTGGTGGGGGCGCCGGTGGCGGTGTGGTTGATGGGCGTGCTCAGCGAGCGGCTGTCCCGGGACACCCGTGAGTACCAGGGACTGCTGGCCACCACAGTCGGACTGGCCACGGATGTCGTGGCCGGCTATCGGGTGGTCAAGGGGATGCGCGCCGAGACCGAGGCGACCAGAAGGTACCGGCAGGCAAGCCAGGAGACGCTCGTCGGTGCCAAGCGCAACGCGGGACTGCTGGGGAGATTCCTGATGGGCTCCGGTGTGGTCACCGGCACGTTCGTCGCAGCGGTGATGGGGCTGGCGGGCTGGTTCGCCGTGGACGGGCAGCTGAGCGTCGGCGAGCTGATCGCCGCCGTCGGCCTCGCCCAGGCGCTGCTGCCGCAGATCCAGTCAATCGCGAACGATTCCATACCCAACCTCGCCGGATCCCGCGCCTCGTCCGCGCGCATCCTCGATGTGCTGAAGACCGACGTGACGGCGGCGCCCGAGGCTGACGACGCGGCACGGCCGGTGGTTCAGCAGGTGCCGGTGCTGGAGGTGTCCACGCCCGGCGCGACGATCCGGGTGGAGCCCGGCGAACTCGTGGGAGTGCGCACCGATGACCTGACTGCTGCCCGCGTCGCGGAGGCGTTGCTGGATCCCCGCGAGCCTGGCGGCGAGGTCGCGGTGCAGCTGGACGGGATCGCCGCGCGGGAGTTGACCGCGCAGGAGTACCGCTCCCGAGTCACGTTCACTCCGCACCGGGTCATGCTGTTCAGCGGAACGATCCGCGACAACCTCACCGCCACCGCGGCCTCACCCGAGCTGATGACAGCTGCGGTGCGAGCTGCGGCATGCGGTGACTTCGCCGCCGATCTCGACCTCCCGGTCGGCGAGGACGGCAACCGCTTCTCCGGCGGCCAGCTCCAGCGACTCGCGCTTGCCCGCGCCCTGGCGAGCGCCGCGCCGGTGCTCGTGCTGCACGACCCGACCACGGCGGTCGACTCGGTCACCGAGCACACGATCGCGAAGCGGCTGCGCGACGTCCGCGCGGGCCGCTCGACCCTGCTGATCACCTCGTCCCCCGCGTTGCTGGGCAGCTGCGACCGCGTCGTCGACCTGCTCGAGGACGCACCGATACGCGCAAGGACATCGCTATGAGCGGGGCATCCGCGACAACCGGGCACGCGCTGCCGGTCGCGGGCAGCAGGGAGACAGCCAGGGAGGTGTGGCGGCTCAGCCGCGGGCACCGGCTCCGGCTCTCCACTGTCGGAGTGCTGGGGATAGTCAGCACCGGCGTCAACTTGATCCCGCCCGTGATCATCGGGTTCCTCGTCGACCGGGTACAGGCTGGTACCGCTGACCTCGGCACCGTACTGACGGTCACGGCCGTCATGGTGCTCTCGGCGGTTCTCGGCGCGGTCGGCACCGCGGTGACGATCGTGCTCGCCACCCGCGTCTACCACACCATCCTCGCCGCGCTGCGCGAACAGCTCGTGGGCCGTGCCATGACACTCCCGCAGCACCTCGTCGAACGCGCCGGGACCGGGGACCTGATCTCCCGGACCAGCGACGACGTCACCGCCGTAGCCGATGCCGCACCCGCCGTGATCCCCGCGCTCACCGTCAGCGGGTTCACCATCGTCGTGTCGCTGGGCGGGCTCGCTGCACTGGAATGGCCGTACGCCGCCGCGTTCGCCGTCGTACTGCCCGTCTACGTACTCGTCATGCGCTGGTATCTCCGCGTCGGCCCGCAGGTGTATGGCGCCGAACGCGCGGCGATGAGCGCGCGGGCACAGCAGATCCTCGAGTCCCAGCGCGGCTACGCCACCGTGCTCGGGCTCGGGCTCGCCGAGCAGCGGCACCACACCGTGATGGACGCGTCCTGGGGCGTCGCGGTGCACACACTCCGTGCGCGCACCGTGATGGCCATGCTCAGCCTCCGCCTGAACTTCGGCGAATGTCTGAGCCTGGCCACCGTCCTCGTCGTCGGCTTCGTCCTGATCGACGCGGACGCATCCACCGTCGGCGCCGCCACCGCCGCGATGCTGATCGTCCTGCGCCTGCTCGGACCGATCAACGAGCTGCTGTACGTCGTCGACGACCTCCAGTCGGCCCTCGCATCGCTCAGCCGCATCATCGGGGTCGCCACCATCCCGGAGGAGGCGGGCGAGCAGACAGCGACGGCGGACACGGGCATCGCCGTGCGGCTTCACGAGGTCGCATTCAGCTACGGCGACGGCCCCCGCGTGTTCGACAACCTCACCCTCGACGTCCCCACCGGTCAGCGCATCGCCGTGGTCGGCGCCTCCGGGGCCGGCAAGACGACGCTTGCCGCCGTCATCGCCGGCATCCATCTGCCTGACGCCGGGACGGTGGCCCAGCCCGGCCGAACCACGTTGATCACCCAAGAGACGCACGTGTTCGCCGGCACCCTGCGGGACAATCTCACGCTCGGCGCCCCCAGGGCCACCGACCACGACATCCACGCAGCGCTGGACGCCACCGGGGCAGCCGGTCTGCTCGACCTGCTGCCGGACGATCTCAACACGATGATCGGCACCGGCGGGCATCCGCTCACCGACGCACAGGCTCAACAGCTCGCCCTCGCCCGGCTACTGCTCGCCGACCCGGAACTGGCGATCCTCGACGAGGCGACCGCCGAGGCCGGCTCCACCCATGCGGGGTTGCTGGACCGTGCCGCCGAGGCGGCTTTGCGTGGCCGCACCGGGTTGGTGATCGCCCATCGCCTCTCCCAAGCCGCGACCTGCGACCGGATAGTCGTCATGGAGCACGGCCGGATCATCGAGACCGGAACACACGACGAGCTGGTCGCCGCTGGTGGCGTGTACGGCGGGCTGTGGAGCGCGTGGGAGGCCGGACGGAGCATGAACAACAAGCCAGGAAGGACTGACTCATGACGGGAAATGTTGTCGGCACGCCGGACAACACAGCGGTACGGACCGCATTGTGGCGTGCCTTGCACACACAGGTGGACGAGCCGCCGCACGTCCTTGAGGACGTGCTGGGTGCCCGGCTGGCGCAGGACGACGACGGATGGCGCGAGCGCGGAGACATGGTCCCCGGCGACTCGCGAGGAAAGCGCGCCACGGTCGTCGGGCGGGCGCGGTTGACCGAGGACCTGGTGGCGCAGGCCACGAGCCGCGGCGTGGATCAGTACGTGATCCTCGGCGCGGGCTTGGACACCTACGCTCAGCGTCATCCCGATGCGGGCTCGGCCATGACCGTCTTCGAGATCGACCAGCCGGAGACGCAAGGGTGGAAGCGGAGCCGGTTGATCGAACTCGGATATGGCATCCCGGATTGGTTGCGCCTGGTTCCGGTCGATTTCGAAGCGAACGACGACTGGTGGGATCGGCTGCAGGCGGCGGGATTCGATACCTCGCGTCCTGCGGTGGTGTCCTGGCTGGGGGTCACCATGTATCTGACCGAAGAGGCCACGACGGCGACCCTCAAGCGGGTGGCGAGTCTGCCGTCCGGCTCCTCACTGATCCTCACGTTCTTCCGTCATCTCGAAGATCTCGCGCCCGAGGACGTACAGATTCGGCGAGCCTCCAGGGAGGGTGCTCGGCGGGCCGGTACGCCGTTCATCGGCTTCTACACTCCCGACCAGATCATCGAGCTGGCGCGACAAGCAGGTTTCGCCGACGCGGAATACGTCTCGGCAGCCGACCTGGCCGATCGCTACTTCGCGGGCCGGACCGACGGCCTGCGACCGTACAGCGGCGAGGAAGTGCTGATCGCCACCGTGTGACACGGCCGGCTGGAACTTTCAAAAGAGGTTGGCCAAGCAATGAACGAAATGAACGAGGAGTCCTGATGAGCCTGAGCACCGAGCAGTTGATCGCCGATGTCGCCGACGTGTTGTACCTCGAACCCGCGGAGATCGACTACGAGTTGAGCCTTCGCGACCAGGGGATGGACTCGGTGCGCCTCATGGATCTGGTGGAACGGTGGCGCACCGCGGGGGTGGACCGGATCGACTTCATCACCCTGGCCGAGGACTCGCGACTGGGTCACTGGATCGAGGTCATGGAGAAGCTCCAGGCTGGTGACGAAGTGGCTTCATGACCCTGTAGTAGGGCGGTCGCCGGGCTCGTCGTGGACGACCCGGCCGGACTGCTCGGCAGGCCCGCAACCTCAGGTCACGGTGCCAGCACTCGCAACGTGTTACCCCACCCCACGAGCGACGTCGTGATCACTTTCAATCCGGCGCCGGCGATGACCGCCTCGAGTTCGTCCTCGGTGCGGTATCCGGACCCGTGGAGCGTCAACCGCAGAATGTCGAGTTCCGCGTCATGTTCGTCCAACTCGGCGGGATCGAAAGTGTCCTCCACCAACAGCACCCGGCCACCGGGGCCCAGGCTCGCAGCGGCCTGCTGAAGAATGAGCTTCGCCTCCGCGTCACGGTACTGCCCGAGCGTGTCGATGATCAGTACGGCGTCCGCAGGTTCGGTCTTTTCGAACACCGACTGCTCGACAATCCGTATCCGGTCGCGTCGCGTCGCATCCGCGATGCTGATCGGAATGTCCCTGCGGAACCAGTCCGCCCCGGTAGGCAGCGCCACGACGGTCACCGTCGCCTCCGGATGCCCCGCAGTGAGGTAGTCGGCGTGGACCACCGCACCAGCCGCGTGGACAACCACCTTGCCGACGCCTCCGAGCACGGGTGATTTCGCGAGCGGCTCGGCGAGTACCTGCGCGAACCGGGACTTGCCCTCCAGACGCTTGTGCTCAAAGGTCGCATCGCTGCGGAGAGCGTTCCAATCCTTGCCGGTCACCGACTCCAACACCGGATGATCGTGGCGGACCGCCGCTTCAAGACCGAAGAATGCCTGCGACATACGGAAGTCGACCCCGCCGGAAACCAGGTGATCGAGCACGGACTCGCTGGTCAGGAACTCGCCGGTCTCACTGAGCTTGTATTCGTCGCCTTCCTGTTCCAGGAGTTCGATCGCCTTCAGGTACCGCAAGAACTTCGCCAGGGAGCGTTCGTTCGCGCCGGTGTGCAGTGCGAGCGCGGGTACGGTGCGCACTCCGCGGCTGATGCAGTCGGCGATGCCGAGATTCGCGGCCGTCCGAATTGCCAACGGCGGAAGCAGCTCGGACATCTCGTGGAACTTGTCGAAGGCCTCGTCGTTGCGCTCGGGGTCCGGCATGGAGGGGTCTTCGTCCAACGCCACAACCTCTGCGCGCCGCCAGTAGCCGGTGAAGTCGATGTCGGACTTGTCGACACCGCGCTCCTCGATGAGATACCGCCGCAGATCGCGTACTACGGACTGTTCCCCGGCGAGCCAAGCGAACATCGAGCCTTCTCGCCGGCGGCCGGCCTCGCGTACTGCCCGCAGCAGCAACGGCTCGGATCCCGCTGCCAGTCCGTTCCGCACGATCCAGGTCACCTCGACACCGGGGCGTTCCGGGAAGTCGATGCGGTGCGACTCCTCGGCCACCTCGATGTAGACCTCGGCCTGTGCGTCGTCGGGCAGTTCCCCGAGCAACCGGTCGATCGCCGGGACGGCCGTGTCGTCGCCGACGACGAGGTACCAGTCGTAACCTTCGGGCCGCCTGGTGGAGACCGAAGGTCCCCCGACGTGGAGGCGATCGCCGGGGTTCGCCCGGTACGCCCACGTCGTCGCGACGCCCACACCATGTTTCACGAAGTCGATGTCGAGCTCGCGGGCCTGCGCGTCGTAACGCCGTACCGTGTAGACCCGCCACAGCGCCGGCGGGTCGGCCGGCCACCTGTACTTGCCGTCCTTGTAGACCGGGACCACCGGCTCGCGTTCGCCGGGGTACGGGAAGATCAACCGGACGTTGTCGTCGAAACCCTCGCTGGCGAACTCGGGGAAGGCCGTACCGTCGCTTCCGGTGAACGATCCCAGCTGATCACCGGTCAGGGTCACACGGCGCATGCCGGGAGTGACATCGACAACCCGCGCCACCTCCAACTCCCGCAGGACAATGGTGTGTACGACGGTGGGGCGGGCACGACGCGGCACGGCGACTCCTCATCGAGCAGGTGGCGTACCGGAACGCGGTGTGCCACTAGTCAGACACCAAAGCTTAGCATTGCCTAACCTAACGAATATTCTTCAACTCGACCCGGAGGGTTGACGTTCGACGGCGGCCCGACGGAGTTGGTCTGCCAGCGCTGCTCGGAGATCGGTGACCACTTTTTCCGCGAAGCCGAGGAAAGTGATCGTTGTCGTGTCCGGGGCGATGTGATACCGGACAACCGCGCGATACAACTGCTCGGTGCCCTCTGGGGTTGGTGACCCGCTGTCCGGCCCATAGACCCGTGTGAGGATCACCGCGGGCGAGGGGGCACGCCGCAATGCTCGGCGTCCGGCCTTGTTGTGGTAGCGCAGCAGTGCCAGCTCGGCGGTCGCGGTCGGCTCGGCCTCGTCGAGAGCGATGGTGGCGACCGCGGTGAACGGACCGACTGACATCGGGTTGTCATCGGGAGTCAGCGGGACATCTTCGTCGACCACGCCGCCGATCAGTGGTGCGATTCCTGTTGAGTGGAGCGCGTTGCGGATGGCTTTGCTGACGACGCCTTCGGTGAGGGAGCTGTCCCAACGGAAGGTGGAGACGGTGGCATGAGCAAAGGTGGGTACGTCGATCGTCCGGGCTCGGGCGAGAAGGCCCTTCCAACGATCGAGGCCGTCCGTAGCGACCGCGTCGCCGGCTGCTTCGATGGCTTCGAGTACAGGGAGGAGCGCTGGTGAGCGGGACACTTCCACTACGCCGGACACTGCCTGCTGAAGTGCCTCCGCCAGATGGTGCAGGGAGGCTCGGTCGACGGTTGCCGCGTGGACGGCGAGCACCGCAACCGTCTGCTCGGGGTTGTGTGTGAATGCGAGGGCAGCCGCGCGGCCGGTCGAGATGTCGATGAGATCAACGGCGGCCGACCTGATCGCGTCAACGTCGACGTTCGTGTCGGCGGTCAGCTCCACGGTCTGGGGCTGGACTGTTTCTGGAGGTAGGAGGTAGGTGAACCAGAGCCGCCGGCCGCTAGCGTCAACTGACAGGCGAAGCGCGTCCGTGTCAGCGACGAGTGAGCGGAAAGACGAGGCGACCGATTCGCTCGTCGACCGCGCGGGCAAGTTGATCAGCTCGGTGAAGACGTACTCATCGGGCGCGGCGTCCGCCTCGCGCAAGCGCTCGAGGGCAGCAGAAGTCGGCACAAGAACCGGCTCGGCCGAAATGGCGCTGTGCGTCGGCGGCGCAAGCAGCGCGGCGAGGGCGCCGATGGTCCGTCGTACGAACACCTCGGACAGTTTGAACGTGAGATCGTGCTCACGAGCGCAGGCAACGAGTCGTGCCGCGGAAATGCTGTCGCCACCCAGGCGGAAGAAGTCGTTGTCCACGCCGAGGTCGACGTCGTCGCTGAGGTGCAGTACGTCGCGGAAGATGCCGGCGAGGGCGATCTCGGTGTCGGTTTCCGGTGGCCGGCCGTCGGCTGTGCCGGCAGCCAGGCTCGGTTGCGGCAACGCGCGGCGATCCAGTTTCCCGTTCGCCGTGACCGGGAATCGGTCCAGGCGCAGGAACGTCGCGGGCACCATGTAGTCCGGCAGCGACTGCACGAGATGCTCGCGCAGCGCGTCGAACAGCACCGCGTCCTCGGCCGTCGTAGCACTGGCCGTCGTGGCACTGGCCGTGGTCACGTATGCCGCGAGGTACTTCCCGCCGGCCGGGTGATCCAAGGTGGCGATCGCCGCGCCCGTTACTCCTGGATGCTGTTCGAGGACGGCGCTGATTTCACCGAGTTCGATTCGGTATCCGCGTATCTTCACCTGGTCATCACTGCGGCCGAGGTATTCCAACTGCCCTTGGGAGTTCCACTGCACGACATCGCCGGTGCGATACAACCGTTCGCCCTGCTCGCTGAACGGATCAGCCACGAATCGGTCAGCGGTCAGACCCGCGCGAGCCACATATCCATCCGCGAGTTGCACCCCGCCCAGGTAGAGCTCACCTGCCACACCGACCGGCACCGGACGCAACCACGTGTCCAGGACACGCACCGTCGTGTTCGCCACCGGAACACCGATCGGCACCCCCACCGCGTCGACGAGCTCGGCCTGAACCACCGGGTGAGCGGTCACGTCCACGGCCGCCTCCGTCGGCCCGTAGAGGTTGTGCAACTCCGCGTTCTCGAACAGCGCGACGGCACCGGCCGCGGGCGACACGGGCAGTGCCTCGCCGGAGCAGAACACTCGTCGTAGCGAACCCACCGACGTCCGGTCCGGGTCCGAGGTGAGGAAGGCCTGGAGCATCGACGGAACGAAATGAGTGACCGTCACCGCGCGACGGTCGATCACTTCGAGCAGATACTGCGGATCCTTGTGTCCGCCCTCCTGCGCCACGACCACCACTGCGCCGGTGACCAGCGGCAGGAAGAACTCCCACACTGACACGTCGAACGTGAACGGGGTCTTCAACAGCACCCGATCCGAAGCACCGATCCGGTAGCGATCACGCATCCACCACAGTCGGTTGACTATTGCCTCGTGGTTGATCTGAACGCCCTTGGGGCGTCCGGTGGTGCCGGAAGTGAAGATCACGTACGCGGCATCCGACGGGAGTAGCGGACGCGAGACCCGCGGTGGGGCGATCGCGCCGGCATCGAGGTGTTGCCGCACCGATTCGTCGTCGATGAACAGGATGCGCACAGGATGATCGGTGAGCACGTGATCATGAACACCGGCGGTGTGCCGGTCTGTGATCACTGCACGTGGTTCGGCGTCCGCAAGAATGTGCTTGACGCGTTCGGCGGGGTAGTCGGGGTCGATCGGCACATACGCCGCCCCGGCACGGATCACCCCGGCCAACGCGACCACCAACTCGGCCGAGCGCGGCAGGGCGACCGCGACCCGATCCCCGACCCGCACGCCCTCCTCGACGAGGAGGTGAGCGAGAGCGTTGACCCGCGCATCGAGGTCGCCGTAGGTGAGTTCAGTGCCGTCATCAGCGATGACCGCGACCACGTCCGGGGTCGCCGCGACCTGTCGGCGTACCAACTCGTCAAGAGTCGCCCCGGGAACATCGAGCGTCTCACCACACGACCACGCGTCGAGTTGTCGCGACTCCGGTGCGGGCAACAGGTCCAGGTCACCGACCCGCGCCTCTGGACCGGCAGCGATCGTCTCCAGCACCGACTTGAGGACGGCGACAAACCGCTCAGCGGTAGCGCCATCGAACAGATCGGTCGCGTAAGAGAGCTTCCCCGACAGGCCGTTGAGGGAATCGAAGATGTCGAGGTCGAGATCGGTCTTGACCGCGCCCACCGCCGCGGGACTCGGTGTCGTCGTGACGTTCCCGATGCGCAGGCCGCCCGCGCGGCGGCTGTCGGCGACGCGGTGGGTGAGCATGATCTGGAAGAGGGGGTTGCGGCCGACGAACCGCTCGGTGCCCAGCGCACGGGTGATTTCCTCGAAGGGCGCGGCCTGGTGATCGAACCCGCCGAGCACCGTTCGCCTGGTGTTCCGCAGAACGTCGGTGATCGAGTCACCGGCGTGGAACCGATGGCGGATCGGCAGTGTGTTCACGAAGTATCCGACCAGGTCTTCCAGGCCGTCCTCGGTGCGTCCGCCGACCGGTGAACCGATCACCACGTCCGCACCGGCGCCCAGCGCCGAAACGGTCAGCGCGGTCGCGGCCTGCAGAGTCATGAACATGCTCACGCCCTGCGCATCCGCGACCTGTCGCAGGCTGGTCACCACCTGTGGATCGATAGTGAACCGCAGATCCGCACCGCGGTGGGTCGGTGCCACCGGTCGGGCCCGGTCCAGCGTGATCGCGGACTCTTCGGGCGCACCCGCGAGGACGTCCTGCCAATAGGCAAGATGCTCGGAAAGCAGCGAACCCGAATCCGACGCCTCCCCCAGGACCTCACGTTGCCAGATCGCGTAGTCCGCGTACTGGACCCGCAACGGCGTCCATCCCGGCTCCTGCCACGCGGCCCGCGCCTGATAAGCGGTCGACAGGTCGCTCAGCAGCGACGGGAACGACCATTCATCCACTGCGTGGTGATGTACCGCGACAACGAACACCCAGTCGTCAGCGCCGGCGCGTAGCAGCGCGACACGGATCGGGATGTCGACCGCGAGATCAAACCCGGCCTGCACCACCGCGCCCACCCGCGCATCCACGCCGGCAGCATCAACACCCGTGACATCCTCAACGAGCAGAGAGAGCCTGTCGGCCGTTTCGTCCGCTGGAAGGACGACCTGACGTAGCGTGCCGTCCTTCTCCACCAAGAGCGTGCGCAGCGCCTCGTGACGAGACACCACATCCCGTACCGCCATGATCAGAGCATCAGGATCCAGATCGCCGCCCAAACGCAGCACCACCGGCACCACATACCGCCCACCCGGCCCACCCAACTGATCAATCAGCCAGAGTGCTTGTTGTCCGTATGAGACTGGTAGTGGGGTTGGGCGTGGTAGGTCGCCGATTCGTGTGCTGGATGTCTCGGTGGTAGCGGTGGCGGTGGTGGTGTCGGCGATTCGGGCGAGTTCGCTGATGCGGGGGTGGTCGAAGACATCGCGCAACGTGAGTGCGGCGCCGAGCAGTGCGTTGGCTCGTGCGACGACTCGTGTGGCGAGCAGCGAGTGTCCGCCCATGCGGAAGAAGTCGTTGTCCACGCCGAGGTCGACGTCGTCGCTGAGGTGTAGTACGTCGCGGAAGATGCCGGCAAGGGCGATCTCGGTGGCGGTTTGCGGTGACCGGCCATCGGCGGCGCCCGCGGTCAGGTCTGGTTGCGGCAACGCGTGGCGATCGAGCTTCCCGTTGGCGGTGACGGGGAATCGGTCCAGGCGTGTGAACGTTGCGGGGACCATGTAGTCCGGCAGCGATCGTGCCAGGTGCTCACGGAGTTCATCGATCGACACCGCGTCCGTGGTCGTGGTGATGTACGCGGCGAGGTATTTTCCGCCGGCGGGATGGTCCAAGGCGGCGATCGCGGCACCCGATATTGCTGGGTGCTGTTCGAGGACGGCGCGGATTTCGCCGGGTTCGATCCGGTACCCGCGTATCTTCACCTGATCGTCGCTGCGACCGAGGTATTCCAACTCCCCTACGGAGTTCCATCGCACGACATCGCCGGTGCGATACAGCCGCGCGCCGTTGTCACTGAACGGATCAGCCACGAATCGGTCAGCGGTCAGGCCCGGGCGTGCGACGTATCCGTCGGCGAGTTGCACTCCACCCAGGTAGAGCTCACCTGCCACACCGACCGGCACCGGACGCAGCCACGCGTCAAGAACGCGTGCTGTCGTGTTCGCGACCGGTGCACCGATCGGGGTGTTGTCGGTGTGGGTGATGGTGGCCGCTGTGCCGTCGCCGGTGACCTCGGTCGAGCCGTAGAAGTTGTGCAGTACTGCTTGTGGTGCGGTCGTTCGCATGGCGGTCGCGGTACCTGGGGTGAGTGCTTCACCGGAGGAGACCCAGGACCGGATCGTGGTCAGCGCTGTGGGTGCGTCGTCGTGGCGGACGAGGACGTCGGCCAGGCTGGGCACGGTCAGCAGATGGGTGACACGGTGCCGGGCAATCGTGTCGAGCAGGCCGGCTGGATCCTGCGCGGTTTCTGCGGGCACGACCACGATTCGGGCACCGGCGATCATCGGCCCGAACAACTCGGTCACGGCATCGACAAACCCCACGCCGCTCTTCGACAGCGCCACATCATCTGGCTTGTAGTCCAGTACTTGCTGGCCCCATGCGAGGCGGTTGGCGAGCGCGCGGTGCGTGAGGGCCACGCCCTTCGGGTTGCCTGTCGTTCCTGAAGTGAAGATCACGACAGCAGCGTCGAGGTCGTTCAGCGGCCGGGCTGGAACGGGGGCGGTTTCCTGACCGGCGGCCAGGTGCTGCTGTATGTCGCGGTCATCGATGCGGAGTAGCGGTGCGGGATGTTCGCCCAGTGCGTTTTTGTGTGTTCCGGCGGTCTGTTGGTCGGTGATCACGACGCTGGGTGCGGCGTTGTCGAGGATGTGCTTGATGCGTTCTGCGGGGTATCCCGGATCGATCGGCACGTAGGCCGCTCCCGCGCGCATCACTGCGGTAAGCGCCACGACCAGGTCAACCGAGCGCGCCATGGCGATCGCGACGCGGTCCCCGACCCGCACACCCTCCTCGATCAGGAGGTGAGCGAGAGCGTTGACCCGTGCATCGAACTGACTGTAGGTGAGTTCGCTGCCGTCGTCGGCGACGATCGCGACCGCGTCCGGATCGGCCGCGACCCGGCGGCGCACCAGCGCGTCCACTGTCGTCGGCGCGACATCGAGCGTCTCGCCTGGTGCCCACGTCAAGTCCGGGCCATCGGCATCGGGTGAGAATCCGGTACTCAGTTCGTGCAGGGTTTGGGCCGGGGCCCCGTCGAGGACGGCGTTGAGGAAACGGCTGAATTGTTCGGCGTGCAAGAGCGGATCGCTCGTGGCGGATCCGGTGGACAGCTCCAGCCGGATTCCGGTGTCGGGGTTGCGGTAGATCGCGAGGTCGAGCGAGCCGACCGGGCCGGTGCTGATCGTTTCGGGGACCGCGGCAATGTCGCCCAGGCGCGGCGTCGATTCGAAGAGTCTGATGTTGATCGTCGGGAGCGTGAGGTACGAGGCTTGGCCGCTTGGCCATAGACGGGCGATCTGGTGATCTTCGACAGCCGTGTGACGCCGCGAATTCTTCAGCTGGCTCGCGACGATCCCGAGAACATTTCCGAAGGTGTCGTACGGGCTGATCTCGGTGACGACCGGGATTGCCCTCGATATCGCGCTCGGTGTTTTCAGTGATTCACGATCGTCTCGCAACATCAGAGGAACCCGGACCGCCACACAGTCACGACCATCGACCAGAGCGGTGTAGACACCCCACAACGCGATCAGGGAATCAGTCCAGGAGACCCGAGCCGCGCGAGCGAACTGCTGAACCTTCGAGTAGGCGTCATCAGGTATCGGAACGACAACCGGTCGACTCGACGACACGAAGACCCCGGACAAGTCCTCCACGATCTCGTGGCCGGCGGAATCGATTCCGAGGACACTGCTCCAGTAGGTGGCGTCTACTTCGGCGCTGGAATCGTTGTGCTTGTCGGCGTCTGTGATGTTTTTCAGGGTGCCGAACCAGCGATCCGGGACCGAATCGCCGGCCTGCTGTGCGGAGTAGACCTCGGCGACGCGGCGTATGAACAGAGAGATGCTGTAGCCGTCGACGAGCAGGATGTTGGTGATCAGGATCCATGCCCAGGTGCCGTTCTCACGGCGGATCAGGGTCGAGCAGGTCGTCGGCTCTCCGGCGGTGGCTGGTGCTGCGGTGAGTTGTTCGCGGGCCAGTACCCGGATCTGGTCGTCGCCATGGCCCGCGTCGACGATCTCTGTCGTGAGTGTCGTGGCGGTGTCGATGTATTGAAAAGGGACACCGTCGTCGTCGCCGAAACGTACCCGCAACGCGTCGGTCTCCGCGAAAACAACACCGACCGAGGACGCGAACAGGGCCGGATCGACCGGGCCGTTCAGCCAGATCAGCTGACCTGCGCAGAATACCGAGGACTCGGGAGCAAGCTTCCGTGCCACCCAGTTGCCGCGCTGACTCGCAGTCAACTCCACACGATCAAAAGTCGTCAACGGAAGCACACCCACTTCTCTTGAGACCAGGTCGAGCCGACCGAGGCAAGGATCACCGTAACCCTAATGAAGGTTAGGCTAACCTTGCAACGTGGTGCCGCCCAACCCAGCACCGCCGAAGCGCTGTCCGGGAAACGCGGGGCACGGTGTGCGTGGTCAGGTCGTTTCGGTAGTGGGTGCCGCTGGTGGGCGTTCACGGCCCAAGGGCACAACTGACGGGGTACCGGCGACCGGATCGGGTACGACGAGGCAGCGGAGTCCGAAGACCTCCTGCACGAGGTCTGCGGTCACGATCTCGGCCGGCGGGCCTTCGGCGACGACACGGCCGTCCTTCATGGCGATCAGGTGGGTGGCATAGCGGGCGGCATGGTTCAGGTCGTGCAGCACGGCGACCAGGGTGTGGCCGACGTGGTGCAGGTCGGTGAACAGCTCCATCAGCTCGATCTGATGGGTGATGTCGAGGAAGGTGGTCGGCTCGTCGAGCAGCATGATGCTCGTGTGCTGCGCGAGCGCCATGGCCACCCACACCCGCTGGCGCTGACCACCCGACAACTCGTCCACCAGACGGCCGGACAGCTCGGTGACCGAGGTCTGGTCCATCGCCCGCAGTACGGCCTGCTCGTCGGCCTCGGTCCACTGCCGGGTGAACCCCTGATGCGGAAACCGGCCCCTGGCCACCAGATCGGCCACGGTGATGCCCTCGGGGGCGATGGAGGACTGCGGCAGCAGCCCGACCCGCCGCGCCACCTCCTTGGTCTTGAACGAGTTGATGTCGGCGCCGTCGAGAACGACCCGCCCGGCCGACGGTTTCAACAGCCGGGACAGGCCACGCAGGAGGGTGGACTTGCCGCACGCGTTCGGACCCACGATCACGGTGAACGACTCGTCGGGGATCGCCACCGACAGCTCTCGGGAGATGACGCGCTTGTCGTAGCCGATCGTCGCCGACTCCACGTGGAGGCGTGAGCCGCTCGGGTGCGGAGTGGACGCGGGTGCGTCTCCCCCTGCCGCAAGGCCGTTGGCGGCGCTGGTGTGGGTGCTCAAAGGTGTCTCCTGGCCTCGGTGATCAGCAGCCAGCCAAGGTACCCACCGCCGAGCATGACGGTGATGATGCCGACCGGCAACGGGGTTGGGGCGACGTGCTGGGCGATGTAGTCCGCCGTCAGACAGAGCAGCGCGCCGACCAGTGCGGCGGGAGCGAGGGTGATCCCCGCGCTGCGGGTCAACCGGCGTGCGATCTGTGGCGCGACCAGCGAGATGAACGCGATCGGGCCCGACGCGGCCGTGACCGTCGCCGTCAACGCCACCCCCAGCACGATCAGCCCGAGACGAGTTGCCGAGACCCGCACGCCCTGGGCCGCCGCCGCATCGTCACCCAGCTCCAGTTGCCGCATCTTCCGGCTCGACATCCCCGCCAGCAGCAGGAGTACGGCAATGCAGGCGCCGCCGAAGACGACCTGGCCCGAGGAGATGCCGTTGAGCGACCCGGCCCGCCAGGCCGCGGCGGCCATCGCCTGGTCCAGGTCGGCTTTGAGGATCAGCCAGACGTTGAGCGAGCCGAGCATCGCCGAGAGGCCGAGGCCCACGATGATCAGGCGGAACCCCTGCACACCTCGCCGGTAGGCGAGCAGGTACACGGCGACGGCCGTCGCGATTCCGCCGATCAGGGCTCCGCCGACCAACTGCCAGTAGGTTCCGTTGACGAGGAGGAGCACGACCAGCGCCCCGGTGTACGAGCCGTCGGCGAACCCGATGATGCCGGGGTCGGCGAGCGGATTGCGCAGCGTCGACTGGAAGACCGCGCCGCTCACCCCCAGCGCGGCGCCGAACACGACCGCCGCAGCGACGCGGGGCAGCCGCCACTCGACCACGATGTCGTGGACGAGCCCGGTCGTCCCACCGGTCAGCGAGGAGATCACCTCGCCCGGACTGAGCTGGTACGAGCCTGTCATCAGCGCGAGAACGGCCATGCAGGCGATCGCCAGCGCGAGGACCGAGCAGACGACGACCGAGCGCCAGTCGAACCGCACCGCGACGCTCCGGCGCCGCAGCACCAGCACCCGCCGCCCGAAGTCCACGCGGCGCGTCCCCGGCGACCAGGCCGTCCGGGAGGAGCCGGCGTGCGGATCGAATCCGCTGTGCGCGCTCATAGCCCGCTCGCTTTCTTCTGCCGCACCAGCGCGATGAGCACGGGGGCGCCGACGAAGGCGGTGACGATGCCCACGGGGATCTCGCCGGGCCGCATCACGACCCGCCCGAGAATGTCGGAGGTCAGCAGCAGGATCGGGGCCAGCAGCACGCTGTAGGCGAAGATCCAGCGCTGGTCCGGGCCGACGAACCAGCGTGCGACGTGCGGGACCATCAGCCCGACGAAGCCGATCGGCCCGGCGATCGCGGTGGCGCCGCCGGCGAGCAGGGTCAGCGCGATGATCGCGAGGATCCGGGTGCGCACCAGCCGGACGCCTTGGGCGGCGGCCAGCTCGTCACCGAGAGCCATGGCGTTGAGCGAGCCTGACACCGCGAAGACCAGGATGAACGCGATCGCGAAGAACGGCAGGGCCGGCCACAGCAGGTCGAGCGGGCGGCTCACGATCGAACCCGCGTTCCAGGACCGTATCGCGTCGAAGGCGTCCGGGTTGGTCAGCTCAAGTGCCTGACCAGCGCCGTTGAGCACCAGGGTGACGCAGACCCCGGCGAGAACCGTCGTCACCGGCGATTGGCCGCGTCGGGTCGACCCGAGGGCGAGCACCACGAGTGTGACGATCAGCGCTCCGCCGAAGGCGAACCACATGTAGCTCTGGATGTCGCGGACTCCGAGCACCCCCACGGCGACCGTCACCGCGAAGGTGGCGCCCGCGTTCACTCCGAGGATGCCCGGATCGGCCAGCGGATTTCGGGTCAGCGCCTGGATCAACGCCCCCGCGACCCCCAGCGCCGTACCCACGACCAGTCCGACGATGGTGCGCGGCAGCCGGAAGTCCCGGATCGCGAACTGGTCGATGTCCTTCGTCGGATGGAACAGGGCATCCCACACCACGGCGGGCGGGATGGTCGTCGAACCGATCAGCATACTCGCCACCAGCAACCCCAGGAGCACCGCGAGCGCGACGACCAGGCCGATCACACGACGACGCGGCCCGGACACCGCCTTGGTGCCCGGACCGACGGGTCGTCGCAGCGCGAGGTCCGTCACTGCTTGGCGGGGAGGGTCGCCAGTGCGGTGTCGAGCGACGCCAGGTATCGCAGAACGGCACCGTAGGAGTTGTTGCCGGGGCAGAAGACCCCGAGCGCGTGACCGGACTTCACGGTTGACAGCGCCTTCCAGGTGTTGGTCTTGACCACCGGAGCGAAGACCTCTGTCGGCTGGCCCTTGGCGTCGGCGGGGTAGGTGATCACGTTGTACTTGGACAGCTTCGTGAGCTGCTCGAAGGGCAGGGACGTATAGGCCAGGGGGTCGGCGCCGGCGGCTGCCTTGGGGAAGTTCAGGCCGATGTCGTCCTGGGCGATCTCGACGCACCCGATGTCCGCGATGACGAACGTCCCGGGGTCGGAGTTCGCGTAGCGGTCGAGATTGACGAACTTGGTGTTCTTGATGACGTCCGCGTAGGTCTGCTTTATCTTGGCGATGCGTCCGTCGTAGTCCGCCTTCTGCCGGTCGAGCGCAGCCTGAACGTTGCCGGCTTGCGCGATCCCCTCGGCGAGTGACTTCCACTCGGTGTCGAGCCCCCAGAAGACTGTCGGGGCGATCGTCTCGAGTTGCTTCTCGATCTTCTTGAACTCGGCATCGGGAATCTGGACCAGGATGACGTCCGGCTTGAGGCTGGCGACCTTTTCGAGATCCACCTCGTCGCCGAGGTTCGTGGCCTTCTTGAACGTTGCCTGCTGCCCCTCCGGCAACAGGCTGAGGTCGGACTCGGCCACCCCGGTGACGCCCACCGGCTTGCCACCCATGTCGATGAACGGCAGGTCCGTGTTGCCGATCGTGACAACCCGCTGCGGGGCGGTGGGGACCTTGATGTCGCCGTTGCCGGCCTTGACGGTGCGGGTCTCGGCAGTCTTGCCGGCGGTCTTGTCGCCGCTGGTGTCGGAGCTGTCGTCGGAGCTGCCGCAGGCCGTGAGGACGAGCGCGGCGCTCAGGATCGCGGCGGTCAGGGCCGCACGGCGCCGTCTCGGGTGTGTCGTGGTCATGAGTGTGCTTTTCCTTTTCTTCTTCATCGGAGCGCGGGGGGTGGTCAGTGGGGGCCGGCGGGTACGAGTTCGTGGACGGTGGTGCCCCAACCGACGGTGTGCGTGGCTGTGCGGACCAGTCCGGCGCGAGTGATCACCGAGTCGAGTTCGGCTGCGGTGCGCAGGCCGGAGCCGTGCACGGTGAGGCCGAGCAGGTCTGCTTCGCCGTCGTGCTCGGCCAGGGCGCCGGTGTCGAAGAGCTCCTCGATCAGCAGCACCCGGCCGCCGGGGAGGAGGTTCTCGGCTGCCCGGCGCAGTGCGTGGGCGGCGTCCGGGTCGGGCAGGGCTTTGAGGGCGCGGCTGATGAACACGGCGTCGGAGGCTGGGCCGGGCTCGAAGACGGATTGCTCGATCACGCCGACCCGCGCGCGCTGCTGTTCGTCGGGGATGGTGGCGGGCAGGTCGCGGCGCAGCCAGTCGGCCTGGGCGGGCAGCGCGCAGATCGTCACGCGCAGGTCTTCGTGGACGGCGACGAACTCACCGGCCTGGGCGCCCGCGCCACCGGAGTGGATCACCAGATGCCGGACCCCGGCGAGCAGCTCGGACTTGGCGATCGACATGGCCAGCGCGGGCTGGAACTTCGCCAGGCGTTCCAGGTAGCGGTCCTCGTAGTCCTGTTCGGCTCGCACGTGGGTGAAGGTCTGCCCGGTCACAGATGCGTAAGAGGGACGGCCGGTGCGGATCGACTTGGTGAGTCCATGGACGCCGAGCATCTCCCGGCCTACCACCCCAGCAGGGTGCAGAGTGTCGGCCATGAACTCGTTGGTCAGAACCTCGCCCACCGCCGTCAGCCCGTAGCGGCCCGGTTCGGTTTCGGTCACGATGTCCACGGTGTGCAGGTAGCGCAGCAGCTTGCCCAGCGCCCGCTCATCGCATTCGGTCCTGCCCGCCAGGTCCGCGACACCGGTGACACCGCGGGAGATCAGCTCGGGTACACCCAGCTCGACGGCGGTGCGGATCGCGATCGGCCGGATCAGCTCGGTCAGCTCGTGGAGCTTCTCGAACGGCGTGATCGACTTCTCGGGGTCGGGTACCGCCTCGTCAGTCTCCAGGACGACGACCTCGCCGCGGCGCCAGTATCCGGTGAACTCGATGTCCTCCTTCGACACTGCCCGGTCTTCGACCAGATGGCGACGCAGATCCCGTACCGCCGTGTGCTCCCCGGCGACCCAGGCGAACGGACGACCCTCCCACCAGTCGGTGTTCCCGACCGCGTCCCGCAGGAGGCTGGTCGTACCCGCCTCAGCGCCGTCGCGTACCAACCAGGTCACCTCGACGTGTGGCAGCGCCCGCAGTTCCAGCCGGTGAGCGTCCTCGGCGACCTCGACGAACACCTGTGCCCGCGCGCTGTCAGGGAGTTCGTCGAGCAGGCGGGCGATCGCGGGGATCGCGGTGTCGTCACCGGCGACAAGGAGCCAGTCCGTGTCGTGCGGGAGCGCACGAGACACGCTCGGGCCGTAGAAGTGGATGCGGTCACCGACCTGGGCGCGGTACGCCCAGGTGGTACCCACGCCGACGCCGTGCCTGACGAAGTCCACGTCCAGCTCGCCTGCCTCGGGGTCCCAGCGGCGCACCGTGTAGACCTTCGACAGGGGCCGCGGGTTCCTCGGCAGGTCCACGCCCTTCTCCTGCTGCACCGGCAGCACCGGCTCGGCACGGCCGGGGTGACGGAACACCAGACGGATGGCGTCATCGAATCCAGGGGAGTCGAAGGCCGGCTGCGGGAAGCCGTTCGCCGAGGTGAACTCGCGGAGCTGCTCGCCGCTCAGCGTGATCCGTCGCATCCCCGGCGTCAGGTCCACCACCCGCACGACTTCGACCTCCCGCAGGGTCAGGGGATACACCGTGAGACGGCGTGAGGTCTTCGGCATGCTGAGAGCGGGCCTTTCCGATCTTCCTCCGGGCTGATGAGGTCGCGCTCCATCGACGCAAGCCTCGGATCATATTAGGTAACCCTTACCTAAAAAGCCAGCTTTGAACACCGGCTGCCCGCCGCCGACTTCGGGAGCACGGTCGGATTCGACAGGTCATCCCCGCCGTCCGTTGCTGATCTGGGTCCACAGCGGCACAGCACACGTACGCATCGACGGCGCCGAGGCGTTCCACCTCAAGGCCGGAGCGGGCGCCTGGATTCCCGCGGACGGGTGGAACCACCGTGCGGTTGTGACCGATCCGGGCACGGTTGCCGGCATGGTCGCAGCGTCGGGATAGCTCAACGCAGAGCAGATCAACCCGGCCGTGGCGGGCGGCTTCCGTGTCGAGGGCGATCGGCGGGCTTGACGCTGCTTGCGTGGCGAAGGCCGCACCGGCTCCAACGCCGAAGCGACTGCGCAGTAGCCCACCCCGAACTCACGCTGCAACGCCCGATTCGTCAGCCCAGCACGAGCTGACGACGGATCGCGGCGTTCAGAACCGGCGACATGCCCGCCTCTACCGACAGATCCGAAGGAGCCTGCCGCCAACCCAGTGGTGTCGGGACTCACCTGTGAAATCACACTGGTCGAGTCGGGTGCCGGTGGCCGGCTCAAGTTCAGTGGGCCACTGCAGTTGCCGGTGGAGAACCATGCCGCCCACAAGCACCCGTTCGCGATATCACCGGCTTGGTACCGAAGGCTCACCTCACGCGAGAGGAAACCTGATCGTCCGCCCCTGGGACCGGCTCGGCGAGGTCGTTGCCCAAGGCGATGATGCGGTTGGTGGCGTCGACGTGTACGACCTTGGGCTGGTAGCCGGCCAGTTCGGACTCCTCGGCCAGCACGAAAGACATGATGATCACCAGGTCGCCGGGGTGGACGAGATGTGCCGCCGCGCCGTTGATGCAGATCTCGCCACTTCCAGCGGGCCCGATGATGATGTAGGTCTCGAGACGGGCCCCGTTGGTGATGTCGACGACTTGAACCTTCTCACCTTCGGTCAGGCCCGCGGCACGTGCGAGGTCTTCATCGAGTGTCAGCGAACCCACGTAGTGCAAGTCGGCCTGGGTGACGGTGGCGCGGTGGATTTTTCCGCCCAGGACTTCGCGAAGCATGTCCGGCTCCTCTTCCTCTATGAGTTGTGCGGGGTGGGTTCTGCGGATCAGTCGATGATGTTCGGGCCGACTTGCTACGCAAGGGCGGCATCGGAGGTGCCGGCGGCCTTGTCGGTGTTGTGTGTCTCGTACCGGGAAATGTGATCGCGCAACGACTTCGGGCGGATGTCGGTCCAGTGCTCGTCGATCCAGTCGAGTACTTCCTGGCGCGGTCTGCCGCCGGGTTCGCCGTACGCGATGCTCCAACCGGTCGGCACCGGCTTGAACGTCGGCCACAACGAGTGTTGCTCCTCGCGGTTGATCAACGCGTAGAAGGAACCGTTGTCGTCGTCGAACGGGTTCTGGGCCATGAGTGCTGCTCCTCGTTGTTCCTATCGGGGGTCGGTCCGGATCGCAGCAGGCAATCGTGGCCGGGTGGCGGGGTGATCGGGCTGCTCGCCGGTGATCGCACGCAGAATGTCGGCGGCGCGGACCGCGACGTTGGACAGCAGGGACGAGGTCAACCCGTGACTGTGCAGGACCCCGCCGTTGAGGAAGATCCGTTCGGGAACGCTGCGCAGACGCAGCCGGTAGTCACGCTCGACGATCGGGAGATCCCCCTCGAACGAGGACGACCCGTCAATGCTCGGCCCGAGCATGCTGCTGGTGTCCGTGGGGCGGAACCCGGTGGCGAAGACGGCAGCGTCGACCTCGAGCGTGGTGCTGCCCCGGTTTCCCAGGTCACGGATCGTCACTGCGACCCCGTCGGAGCCCTCGCTCAGCCGCTCGATCCCGGTGACCCGGTGCACGATCAGCCGACGCACACCACGCGTGCTTTCGTCGTACTCACGCCGGTAGAGATCCTTGATGAGGTCGGCATCGACGGCGGAGTAGTTGGTCTGCCAGTGATGGTCCAGCAGTTGCTGCTTGAGCTCCGGCGGTGCCGTGTAGAACTCGTCGACCGCCTCCGGATCGAAGATGCGGTTGGCGTAGGGCGTGTCATCGGACGGGGTATAGCCGTACCGGCGGAAGGACGCGTGTACTTCGGCATCGGGATACGAATCGTGGAGGTACGCAGCGACCTCCGCCGCACTTTGCCCGGACCCTACGACAAGGAAGCGGCCGTGCGGCCGCGAGGGCAACTCGGCGAGCCTGTTCAGCAACTGATGGTTGTGGAACACCCTGGCTCCCGGCACGATCCCCTCCGGCAGCACCGGCCGGCTACCGGAGCCGATCACCACATGACGTGCCGCGACCCTCGTCACTTCCGAGCCGTCGACCACGGTCTCGAGCGCGACCTCGAACCTCCCGCCACTCCAGTCGATACAGGTCGCCCTCGTACCATAGGAGACCGGAAGGTCGATCCGGCTCGCGGCCCAGCTCAGGTACCCGTGGAACTCGCGTCGCGTCGGGAAGAACGTCTTGAGATTGATGAAGTCGGAGAACCGACCCTCCTCATGCAGGTAGTTCAGGAACGTGAACGAACTGGTCGGGGTCCGCGGCGAGACCAGATCTTTCAGGAAACTGATCTGCATGGTCGCGCCCGGCAGCAACATCCCGTCATGCCACCCGAACTGCCGCCGGACATCGACAAACCTCGCCGTCAGCCGTCGGCCCGCACGGCGACGATCATTGAGTTCCTCAATCGCGATCGCCAGGCTCAGGTTCGACGGCCCGAAACCGATACCAAGAATGTCGACCTCGCCGTCGGCACCATCTCCCGATCCGAGACGACGGTCACCGCCCTTGAGCAACTCATCCTTCGTCATCCGGTAACGGCCCCTTTTGCCACAGGTCGCGAACGAACGGCGCAAAGACCGGCCATCCCTCATCGAGGGCCAACCATAGCACCAATAACTTAGGTAAACCTAACCTCAGTTGGTGTGCGCCGCAAGCCACCGCGACGCACCTCTGAGGAGATCGCCTGTCCGATCGGCGGCCGACGCTCGTCCCGAGGCATGCGGGCCGCACGGCGGCTTCCGACCGCACGTGTGCACGCGTCCTGAGCAGCGGCTCAGGCGAGCGAGCCGGCACGTCGCCCGATCACCATTCCCGCGGTCAGGCCAGCGCCTGTCGGGTAGTTCGCGCTGAAGAGCCCGCCGAGCGTTTCACCGCACGCGAAGAGTCCGGGGATGGGCTCACCCGACCGATCAAGCACCCGGCCGTCAACGTCACCGCGAAGGCCACCGAAGGTGAAACTGATTCCACAAGTCACCGGATACGCGTAGTACGGCGGCGCCTCGACCGCCGATGCCCAATTGCTCTTGACGGGCTCCACCGCTGCGCTGCGGCCATCCTTGATCGTCGCATCGAGCGGACGGCTGGTGTCGATCGATGAGTTGAACTCCCGAACCGTCCGCACGAATCCGTCGACATCGACATCCATGGCCGTGGCAAGCTCTTCGACGCTGTTGGCGACAAGCGGGACGATCCCGGGCATCTCGTACTCGTACGCCGCCAGCATCGGGCGCGACTTCGCATCGAATACCTGAAACGCCACCGAACCCGGCTGTTCGAGGATCACCTTGCCGTACTTCGCGTACGTGTAGTTGCGAAAGTCCGCGCCTTCGTCGAAGAACCGTTGACCCCGCCGGTTGACGACGATGCCGAGCGGATAGCCGTACCGGCTGAGCCGGTTCGTCAAGGCGCGATTGCTCTCGTTCTCGGGAAATGACGCGTCCCACGGAACGCTGTGGCAAGTTGACCAGTCGCCTCCACGATCTGCACCTATCTCCAGCGCCGCGCCGATCAGGTCACCGGTGTTGTACGGCGTTCCACGCACCTTCGCGTGCTGCCAGCCGTCTCCCAGGTAGCGCTGACGCCATTGCGCATTCGCCTCGAAACCGCCGCTGGCGATCACCACCGACTCCGCCGGCAGCTCCTGATCGCCTATCCGAACGCCAACGACCGAACCACCATCGGTCATCAGCCCCGTGACCGAGCAGCTGTAGTGCACCTCGACTCCGAGTCGTGATGCGACGCGCTCATGGGCCGACATCAGCCCAGGTCCGCCGTCGACGTTGCGCACGTGCGATCCACCCCAGAACGCGAAGGTCCCGTCGGGACGTTCGTGGGCTTGCCGCTCGTACATCAACTGGAATCGCAGCCCCAATGCATGCAGCCAGCGGACAGCGTCACGCGAGCCTTCGACGACAGCCTCGGCAAGTTCCTTGTCGCCCCGCCCTCCGGTGACCCGCTCCAGATCGGCCAGGAACTCCGCCGCCGGATACGGCGGGACCTCGGTACGCGCGTGACGCTCATCAGGCTCGAGGACCTCGAGCAGGTCGCCGAGCCCGTCGTGCACCATCCGGGTCGAACCCAGGGTGTAGTAGCTGTTCCCACCGGCATGCGCCCGCGGTGCCTTCTCCAGCAGCACTACGCGTCGCCCACGCTCGGCCGCCGCGTGAGCTGCGCAGTAACCGGCGTTTCCGCCGCCCACCACAACAACCTCCGGATCGCGCATGTCCACCTCCCCACCGACAGCGACATTCCTTCGGGAACCAAGCTGCCTCGTCAACCCAGGTGAATCGCCACCGACAACCCGACCGGCCGGCATCGACCGTGGCCAGGCTGAGCGGCGGCACTGTCCGTGTGAGCCGCAGCCGGTCCTTGGTCCGCCGCTCAACCTGCAGCAATGTAGCTTAGCCTTACCTAAATTGAATGTTCGTGTGTTCTGGACCACTGCCACTGATGTGACAAGTCGGGCGAGGGGGCGTGCGCGGTGGCTTGACGGCCGGTTGAAGGTGATCAACCACGCCTCGCCGTACATCGCGTCGTTGAATGCCTTGCGCGCCGTGGCCACGATCCGGTGCGTCGACGCGATACCGACCGGGCGGGGACACCTCACCAACGCCCGCTTCTCCGGGTCGCGGCTCTTGCGCAGGTCCTCGATCAGGTCGTTGAGCTCCTACGGGATGCTGGTGGCCGGCAAGCCATCCCGCCCACACTGGCGCAACATCCTTGAGACCGGCACCGAGTCCTGCCGAAACTGACCATCAGACGATGTCGGAGCTCACATCCGCAGCCAACCAGTGCGCGGCAACCCGCTCAGCCCCTTGGCTTGATAGCGCTCGCGCCGCTGAACTTGCGCCGCTGAAGCAGCTTCTGGCAGCCAGATCCGCCCCGCTCGCAGACCCCATCCGTGAGACTCAGGCACTGGAGCCGGGCGGTCAACATAGGTTAGGCTAACCATATGACTCGAGTTGCTGTGTTGGGAGCCCGCGGGCGGATGGGCGTGGCGTCGGTCCGCGCAATTGAGGCCAGCTCCGACTTGACCGTGGTTGCCGAGATCGACGTTGATGACGACGTGCAAGACATCGTCGACCACAACGCTGATGTCGTGCTCGTGTTCTCGCCACCGGACGTTGCCCACGAGCAGGTCCAGTGGTGCATCAAGCAAGGCATTCATGTGGTGGTGGGGACATCCGGCTTCGACGAGCAGGCTGTGGAGCAGATCCGCGCCGCGCTGGTCGACCATGGTGACGTCAGCGTGTTCGTCGTTCCGAACTTCTCGGTCAGTGCGGTGCTGATGACCAAGTTCGCCACAAAGGCCGCCCCGTTCTTCGAGTCTGTCGAGATCATCGAGATGCATCATCCTGACAAGGTGGACGCGCCATCGGGAACGGCGCAGCACACGGCCGAACTGATCGGTCGCGCTCGCGCCGAAGCGGATTGCGCCCCGTCACCCGATGCCACCTACCTCGACCCATATGGCGTGCGGGGCGGGCGGATCGAGGGAGTCTCCGTACACTCGGTCCGAGTCCGTGGGTTCATGTCATCACAAGAGGTGCTGTTCGGCGTCGACGGCGAAATTCTGAGGCTGCGATACGACTCCGTGACACGCGAGTCACTCATGCCCGGAGTGCTCACCGCGCTACGCGCCGCCCCAAATCTCACCGGAGTGACGGTCGGACTCGACGCCGTACTGGGCCTGGACTGAATCGAAGCAACGACAGGGCAACGTATGGACCTTGCGCCAGGTCCTGGCGCTGGTCGGCGCCGGATACCGGGTGGCGACCTTCGATGCCCGCGGGATCAGCCCGATGCCTCGGCAGGCAGAGTCCGACTTTCTCCTCGTGCGGCGAGGAGTGGCGATGGCGGCGCACGGGCGCCTCGACGAGGTGAACGGGCGCCTGACCGCTGGCGAGCGACACTGTTCGATACGTCCGTGGCGTTGCCGGTTGAGTACAAGGCCGCAATCGACGCGATCTTGAACGTTTCGTTCTCCCCAGCGGCTTGAACGGTGCCTGCGGCAGCCGTGTTCGCGTCGCCGATCCCGGTATTGGGGCGTTCGTGAGTCGATTACTCAGAGCCAGTCCCGCCGCTTGAAGATGATGTACAAACTGGTGCAGACAGCAGCCATTAGTAGCACCGCGAATGGGTATCCGAGTACCCAGTGCAACTCTGGCATGTGTTCGAAGTTCATCCCGTAGATCGTCCCGACGAGCGTCGGGGCGAACAGAATGGCCGCCCACGACGAGATCTTCTTGAAGTTGTCTACCGAGCCGCTCTGACCTGCGGCGATGCCGTATTCACCGACTCTGACCTGCGCAGATAATCCTTTCGGACTCTTTCCGGATCGTGCCGCGTTACGCAGTCGATTCTCCCCACGCGCTCCCCAGCGCGGCCCATACTCCCCAGATTCTCCCCAGGATGGATGTCGGAGGACAGCCGTCGAGTGTGATTTTGAGTGCCCGGCGGTTGGGCGTACCGATCACGCTTCGTGAGGGATGGCAGAACGAAGGATACCGGTGCACTGCTGAGGAGACTTGGCCGGCCGCAGCACGCGGGGCCCGCGTAGTTGTCCCGGAGGAGAGCGGCCAGCCCCGTGACCTGCCGTGCGGGGCCGTTGTGCGTCGTTGACCCGCGCAGATGGCGACGGCGTACTTGCTGTCTCACACTCGTACCCGCTGATGTAGCCGGAACCCAGAAAGGTCCCAAGGGACTCCAGCTGCCGACATCCACTCATTCAGCGCTATGCAGGGTGTGGGGGTGCGGTGTGGGCTGGGGTTCGTGCATCGGTGGTCCGCCTTGAATGAACGGCAGCGCGTACTTCTGGAGCGGCTCGCGGCCGGTGAAGAGTCTGGAGCCTGGGTGCCGGGGGAGTGGCGCTCGGCCTACGCCCTGCGCGACCGCGGCCTGGTGACGGTCAGGAAGAGCGGTGGGGATGTCCATGTGGAGGTCACCGAGGCAGGCAGGTCCTACCTTCAGCATGGTCGTCATCCCGACGATCCGTCGTTTGATGACGACGGCGTTCAGGAGTCTGCCGGACCTTCGGCGTCGGCGAAAGGCGGAACACGGCGCGTAGTTGCGCGTCGAAAGCGCAGCCCGACGCCGTACAGCGAACGGCCCGTAGCGCGTGCTCGACGGGTGAAGGCCCAGGAGCTGGTCGACCGGCTGATCGCTCAGGGGCGGGTCCGTCTCGCCGACCTTGATGGCGACGAGGTCGTAGAATGGCGGCGCGTCGTCGACTACGCGAAGCGACAGGGACTGGAACCGCAAGGCAGACGCATCGAGAAAGTCCGCTTCGGAACACGTGGGCTGGAATTGTTCCTCGCGGAGGGCCCACATCCCAACGCGCGGAGTCTGCGGCCGAAGGCCGGCGCGTCGGTGGTTCCGGTCCCCGCACGGCTGGGTTCCCTCCATCCGGCCGTGGCTGCGCTCAGGGACGACGACAGACAGCTGGTCATGCCCTCTGAGCTCCGCCGCCGGTCACTCCTGATGCTGCAGGCGTTGGCTGCCGAGGCGGTACGGCGAGGGTACGAGGTCCGGCCGAGCCGGTCGTACTATTCGCGGCGCGAGGGCGGAGTGGATGTGGTCGTCGAGGGCTTCGCGCGCACCGTAACCCTCAGGCAGGAGTTCCCGCAGTCCACTAATCCGGAGCGCTCCGCGCGTCTCGTCGTCGAGCTTGACCATGGCCGATCCGACAGGCCGGGCCGCTGGCGCGATCGGAAGACCCGAGTGCTTGAGGACGCCCTGGGTTTGATTCTCGGGGAGATCCAGGAACGAGTGTTGGAGGACGCTCAGCGCAGGAAAATCGAGGAGCGGGCCAAAACGGAGCGTGCAGTTCGCTGGCGAGCGGCCGTGGAGGAGGCGAAGGAGCGAGCAGTTCACGATCAACTCGCCGAGGTGCTTCGCGAAGAGGCCGAACGCTGGCGGGAGGCCGCTGCGCTCGATGAGTACTGCACGGCACTGGAACGTCGTCTCGGCGAGCTGGGCGGTGCCATGGACGAGTCGGCTCTGGTCTCGGCCCGGCGCTGGTTGGAGTGGGCGTATGGCTACGCGCGGGCGATTGACCCCTTGACCCGGCTTCCGGGGATGCCGAACACGCGTGAACCGACGCCGGAGGAGCTCGAACCACACTTGAAGGGATGGAGCCCCTACCGGCCGGAACGAGGGGACGGACGGTGACTCGGTGGTGAACGGCCTGCTGAATGTACACGGGAGCGAAGGGCTCTCTGCATCACCTCTGGGTCGTCCGATGGCGTCCGTCGGCTCCTTTGGCGCGGACCAGCCTCCCGGCGGCTCCCGTCGACTCCACGATGATTGTGCACGGTTGCTGGGCGAGCTGAGAGGGCATGAGCGTCCGGAGGTTCGAGGCCGGCTCTGATGTCAGGGCTCCGTCCTAGGCTTGGTTCATGGCATTAAGGAGCCGCAAAGAGATCCCGGCGCCGGTCACCAACCGGCTGTTCGCGCCGTCGGGGAATCAGCCACGGAGAGCGCGCCTGATGGGCGGACAGGCAGGAGCCTCATGAGTGCTGCAGCACGCGACCCTGACGCGGAGCGGGAGTTGGAGCGTGCCTATGCCGAGGAGCAGGCACTCGATCTTCGGGGCCGAGCCGTCCGCGCCGGGACGCTCAAGAGCCTGCTCCTTCGCGGTGACGGCAACGTATTGCAGCTAAGCGGCGCGCACGTCAGCGGGGCGCTCGCGCTGGATGGGGTTGAGATCCGGCAGTTGCTGCGTCTCGACTCCTGCGAGTTCGACGGGGCCGTCACTCTGGAGGCCGCCTCCACGCTCGCCGTGTCTATCACCGACAGTCGGATACCGGGGTTCCGGGCGCCAACGGCCCGTATCGGCGGGCGCCTTGATCTGCGCGGGTCCACTATCGACGGTCAGGGTCTCAACGCGGTCAAGCTCGTGCACGCGCACATCGCGGGCGGCCTGCGGCTCGATGGGGCGAAGCTGATCGCTCCGGGGCGGGTGGCGCTGGATGCTGGTGGGCTCGTCATGGAAGGCGGGGTGTTCTGCGAGGACGGCTTCACGGCAGAGGGTCAAGTGCTGTTTCCCGGGGCGCAGTTGCCGGGCGGGCTGTTCATGCGGGGGGCGCGGATCGTGGTCGGCGCGCTGGATGACATCGCGTTCAACGGAGACGGTTTGATGGCGTCCACGGTGTGGCTCTGTGAGGGGTTCCGGGCGGCTGGCACGGTGCGTGTGCGGGGTGCGCAGATTGCCGACCTGCTGTCCTTCGACGGTGCCGAACTTCTTGGTGAGGAAACGGCATTGCTGTGTATCGGCGCGCGCGCCGACACCTTCGATCTGGGGTTCGCACGGACACCGCAAGGAAACGTGGACCTGCGAAACGCGCATGCCAGCCGCATCCAAGACCGCCCAGAGACATGGTCGGCCACCCTGCGCCTGGACGGCTTGGCGTACGAGTGGTTGGAGGCCACCGCAGCCAGGGGCCACGACGACGTGACGAATCGACTGGCCTGGCTGCACCGCAGCCCCGGATACGCGCCGCAACCGTACGAGCAACTGGCCGAGAACTACCGGAGGTTGGGCCACGACGCCGACGCCCGCCGGGTCTTGCTCGCCCGGCAGCGCCGCCGCCGGGCAACGCTCGGCCCGCCGGGACGGGCGTGGGGCTGCCTCCTGGACGCCACCGTCGGCTACGGCTATCGCCCCTGGATCGCCGGAGTCTGGCTGGCGCTTATGACCCTGCTGGGCGCCGCGGTCTTCACCGCCCACACGCCTACCGCAGACAAGCCTGGTGAGGGCCCGCCGTTCAACCCCTTCGTCTACGCCCTGGACCTGCTGCTGCCCATCGGCGGCTTCGGCCAGGGCGCCGCCTGGCACTGGCAGAACGGCGGCGTACAGGCGCTGGCGTACGCACTGACGGCGATCGGTTGGATCCTGACGACGACTGTGGTGGCCGGGATGTCGCGGACATTGAGCAGGAACTGAGCCCTGCCATGCCCGCGTACGTACGGCATGTCATGACTCACCGCCACACCCGGGGCAGGGGGTGGTGAAACTGCCCGAGTACCTGCTCCAGTCCGCGGAGCGACTTGACACCGAAGGTGCATGACCAGCCGAGCACCACGCTCGCGGCGAACAGGTTGGAAGAGGCTAACTCCCGAGACTCATGAACGATCTAGGCTAGTCGGAGCTCTGGGCTTCAACGTCCTGCGCCCGACGTGATCTCACAAGCTGCTGCGCTGAAGCCATGACAATCTCGAGGAGCCGCCTCCCAGTGCGATGACAGCAGCATCGAAAAGCCGCATCTTCCCAGCCCAGAAGGCGGTTTCACCTTTCCGATCAGGATACGGATGGGAAGCCAAACGAAACGTGCAGGGCCAGGGGATGACCTTGAATGGTGCCGCTGGCGGCATTTGCCCGACCGAGGGATGTATTGCCTGTCGTCCACGACCGGGCTATACCTGGAGCCTTGGGGTGGTCGGCTTGCGTGTCACCCGCATCGGGCTCGCTTGTCTTCTCCAACCCTTTCGTCCAACGGAATGGGGGGCACAGAGGTGACGATTCCGTTTGAACGTGCTCGGATTCTCGACCTCCGCATGGGCTCAGCCGAACGTACCGAGGACAGTGCGATGATCACCAAGCTGTTCGGTGCCGACGCTGTATTCACCGATGCGGACGCCGTGTTATACCGCATCCAAGCCATCAACGGGGTGCCGTTCGCGGCAAAGACCAGGCGCTAGGCGGGAAACCGTCATGGCCTACCAAGCGACGGCGAGCGATTGGTTTTCCTTGCTGGGCATCGACGGCACGCTGCGCCAGGTCTTCGGCGGCGAGATGACTGTGACGGCCGCCCTCGACGACCTTGCACGGGCGCGGCGTGACTGGCCCGGTACGGCCGAGGACTGGGTAGCCGTGGTCGACGCCGTCACCGCACAAGTGACGGCGTTGCGAGCGGTCTCCCATGAGCAGAGTGCCGCTTTGTTCAGATTGGAGCAGAGTCTGGGGGAGGCTGTCGGACCGGGCGCCGGGTGGACGCCGCCGCCCCTGCCTGTGTTGGTCGACCGTGTACTCACGCCCACCGAACAGGAGATGCTGACGCGTGTACCGGAGTGGTTCAGCGAGATCATCATGGGGCACCTGAGGCGACAGGAGCAGGCCGAACAGGAAGCCGAGGAGGCCGCCTCCGAGTATGAGTCCGCATTAGAGGACTACGAGACCGCCGGTGGCGACAACGAGGGCGACGAGTTCGAGGACGAGTCGTGGTGAGCACCGGCCGCGACATCGACGCGTTGCGCCGACTGATCGCTCGGGCGGAGTACGCCGAGATCCGGGAATTGCGGCTCACCGAGGATGTCCGGGCCATGCTGGAGGTGACCGGGCGGGTTCTGCCGCACGCTTCACGACTCAACCGCGAACAGGCGGAGCGACTCGCCGTCATCGCGACCGAGCTGGGCCGCTCGATGGCAGCCCTGGCTTTGGTCCGCCGGGAACGGACAGCACTGGCAATTTCGATCGCGCGCCGCGGCCGCCGACTGCGAGGCGGCCTCAGCGTTGAGAAACGCGTGAGCTGATGGAACCGCTACCGATCCCGGCCTTCACCGCAGACGGTTGCCAACTGGTGATCGGCGATGACCACGTCGCCGTCGCGCTGGACGAGGCCGAACGGGCCCGTATCCGGCTCTGGATCTCGATGTTCCTCATCGGCCTGTCCGCGCCGGACGACCTGCGCCTGAGCGTGCGGTTCGTGCTGGACGCGGTCGTCCGTGCCGGTCGGCGCGGCGTGGACGTGCGCGTTCTGGTGGACGACTTCCGGTCGGGGCCGGCCCGGGTGCGGTCCAATGCCGCCGCGGCCGGCTACCTCGCGCGCCGCGGTGTGCCGGTCCGGGTGTGGGCGGAGCCCCGCCCGAGTGGGGAGCATACAAAACTGATCGTCGCTGACCGCACCGTTGTGTGCGGGTCTGCGAACTGGACACCGGGCGGATTGGACCGCAACTACGAGCTGGCCGTACGGGTACGCTCGGGCCCGCTCGCAGACGATCTCGCCCGTTCCTTCGACTCGACCTGGGCCGCGGCCGTGCCATGGGATCGCGATAACGCCAGCCCGTCGGCCTCCGACGCTCCTGATACAGCCCAGGCCGAGGACGAGAGGAGCGACGCGCAATGAGGGCTCTCCCGAGCACCGACCCCGAGATCGCGGCCGCCGTGGCGGAACAGCTCACCGGTGTGCCGGAATATAGCGGCACACAAAGCCGACGACTGGCCGCAGCACTGCGCCGCGCCGCCGTCGCACTGGAGGTTGGTGACGAGACCGCAGACCGGGTGCTCGGCGCCTCGTACTGGCCGTACCAACTCGACGTACTGGTGCGGGCACTCGATGCCGAGGCGGCCAGGCTGCTCGGGTGGACGGCCCAGTCGCCGCGAACGTGGGTGCGGCTGACCGGCCCGCCCGGTGCGGGCGGCCTGGCGCCAGCCGAGCCGGTCTTGGCCATCGACGCGAACAGCGCCCGCGAGAAGGAGCTGACCGCAGTGCCGGGGATCGGCCCAGTCACCGCCCGCCGCATCATCGCCGGCCGGCCGTACCGGCGGCGCCAGGACATCCGTACCGCGGCCAAGCTGGACCGGCAGGCGTGGGAACTTGCCCGCCCGGCTCTGGTGGTCCTGCGAGAGCCACCGCTGAGCCGGTGGCCGGGCGGCCAGCCGGGCGTCGCAGACCTGTACATAGCCGTGCGATCCGGCGCGATCGGGCTGCCTGGGTCCGTGACAGGAGCGATGACCGACGCCGAGGCGGCCGCCACCACCGTTATCACGCTCGCCGACGCCGTCGCGTTCGGCCGCACCAAGCCTCGCCTGTGGGCGCCGTCGGCCGAGCGCGTGGCGACTGGCATGCGCGGGCTCGCGACCCGGCAGTTGCCGGAACGGCCGATCACCACAGTGGCACCGGTGTTCGGTGCGGCCTATCCACGGCTGTTGCTCTCGTTGCTGGCGGCTGCGACCGACGTGACCATCACCATGTTCTTCGTTTCGGCTAACTCGGCGCTCGACGATCTGATCAGTGCGCTCGGCGAATGCGTGGCGCGGGGCGGCCGGGTCCGGTGCCTGCTGGCGGACTCGCTGCCCGGCGACGTGCGCGCTGCCCACGAGGTGAATCAGGCGGCCCGGTCGGCGCTCCGCGACCGCCGTGTAGGCGTACGTACCTGGTGGCCGGAGGTGGCGCTGCACGAAAAATCCGTCGTGGTCGACCGGCGGCATGTGCTGGTCGGCTCGCATAACTGGACCGCGTCGGCATTCTTCCGGCTCCGGGAAGCCACGCTCTACCTGGACAGTGAGGCGACCGCCGCCGACCTGACCGCACGCTTCGAGGCCCGCTGGCGGATGCTCGACCCGGACCGCCGCCGCCGCGTCATCGCTCTTTCCGAGTTGATCTGCTTGAGCACCGACGCCACCGCGCGGCTCGCCAGTCAGGGCATTCGCACCGGCGCCGAGTTACCCGCCGACCGGTCGCAGTTGCGGGCCCTGGGCCGCGCGGCCCATGTGCCCGTCGCTGACCTGGCCCTGGCCGCCGCGGTCGCGCCGCTCATGGCGCAACTGCGGGTCTGCGAGGTGACCGCGGGTTGTCTCGTGGCGGCTGGCCTGACCACCGCTGAGGATGTCGACGCGACGCCCGAAGCCAGACTGCGCACCGCCATCGAGGACCCGCAGCGGTTGCCCACTGTGCTTAGCCGCCGCCCGGTGAACCCCGCGATTGTTGACGTGCTGCTGAGGAGGCGTCGTGGGTGACCGACCATACGAGGAGACCCGCCCCATCCCGATCGTGGATGCGCAGATGAGCCGCAAGCCGCCGGACGAGCGGCCGAAAGTTCCGCCTCCGCCCGATCCGGAACCACCCGAGCACGATCCAAGCAACGAGGGCACCGACTCATCCGGTGAGGGCGACGACAACTGGGACGGCTGGGACGCGGGCGAGGACGCGGACAGCGGCCAGGACTACACGGACGATGAAGAGGACGACTCCGAAGGCAGCGACGAGGAAGAGGCCGACGAAGGCGGTGACGAGGAAGGGTACGACCAGGAAGGCGGAGCCAAGGACAATCCCCGCGCAGAAGAGGCGCTGGACCGGATGGAGGAGGCCGCCGAACGGGGCGGCCAGGCCACGGAGACCGCCGCTGCGGCGGCGGCCGACGCCACCCGGGCAGGCACGGCTGCCGACCAGGGCCGAGCAGCGGCGCAGCTTGCCCTGGCCGCGGGCGCACAGGCTCGCGCGGGCGCGGCAGCCCTCAACGCCCTTCCGGCCACCCAACTGGCTGGGGTGCCGGCCTCCGGCTTGTGGCGCACCGGCGTGGGCGATCCCGTGGACCCGCTGACCGGCGCTTGGTGGTACGACCACGTCGACACGGTAGTAGAGACCTCCACTCCCTTACTGGCAATCCAGCGGAACTACTGCTCTCAGCTCTACCGCGTCGGTTGTTTCGGGCCAGGCTGGGAAACCTGGCTGGACACGACGGTGCGAGTACTGGCCACTGGCGCGGTGTATCTGTCCGGTGGAGATGGTTCGGGAGGATTCTTCGGGGCGCCTGCGGCGCCCGGCGATCCCTACGTCCCCCCTGAAGACCTCGACAACGTCTGGCTGCGCCGGACAGGCGCCGGCTGGCTGCTCGCCACGGACGACGGTTGGCTGCGAACCCTCGACGCGACCGGGCAGCTCGTGCGCATCGCGGAACCGGGCGGCACCGGTATCGATGTGCGGCGGACGGCGGACGGGCGAATCGAGTCCCTGGTGCACGACGATGGCCCCCGCCTGGTTGCGAACACGAACGCGGTCGGCCTGATCAGCGGGATCACCGATCCGTTGGGTCGACGTTGGAGTTACACGTACGACTCGGCCGGCCGCCTCCGCACGGCGAGCGACCCGTCCGGGCGGACCTGGCGGTACGACTACAGCAACGGCGGCGACCCCCGGGAGCGCGGCGCCCTCACGGTGATGCGCGACCCGGCGGGCGTGGTGGCGGTCGCCACCGAATACGCCGGCTCCGGACCGTGGCGTGGCCGAGTGCTCGCCCAGAGCGCATACGACGACCCCTGGACGTTCGCCTACGCAGCGGCTGTTCCCCAGCCCGAGCCGGTGCAGGTCAACCGGAACAAGGTGGCCCTGACGGTGACCGTCACCGACCCCCTGGGAGTCACGGTGACGCACTCATTCAGCGCCACCGGCCGCAAACTGTCCACCAGTGTCCCGACCGACGCCGGTCCGCCCGCCGTGACCGCCTGGGTTTGGGCCGCCAACGGTCAGCTCGCCGAGATCCGGCGCCCTCGTGGCGACCGCACGCTGCTGACCTGGGCCCGGTTCGGCCGCGCCTGGCGGTGCACGCGGATCGCCCTGCGCAGCGGCGGAACGTCCCGAGCGACAACGTTCGAGTTCGACGTCGGCGGTTCGCTGACGGCGGTCGTCGACGCGGCAGGTGCCCGTACCGACCTAGAACGCGACGCGACCGGCCGCCTGATCCGGCTGGCCGAGCCGCTCGCGCCAGTGGACGGCGGCCCGGACGCGCGAGCGGTCACCCGCTACCAGTACGACGCACGCGGCCGGGTCGTGCGGTGCGAACAGCCCGACGGCACGGTCATCGAGCAAACCTATGTGGCCGCCGGTCCCGGTGCCGGCCTGGTGCACACACTCGCCTTCGGTGGCGACCTGGCCACCACGTTCGGATACGACGCCGCCGGGCGACTGCGCACCATTGATGGACCCGGTGGCACCACGGCCGCACAGGAATGGGACGATGCCGACCATATCGTCGCCGAGGTGGACCCGACCGGGCTGCGGCGGGAATACCAGTACGACCAGCGGAGCGCACTGACCGAGATCCGGTGTCAGTCTCCCGGCGACGCGTGGGTCAGCACCGCCGTCGAATGCGATGCCAAAGGTCGCATCATCCGCACCGCGACGCCGACCGCCATGGGAGTGGCGACGTCGTCGATCCGCTATGACGGCCTCGATCGTCCGGTGGAGACGGTCGGTCCCACCGGCCGGCGGACAACCTACCGATACGACCCGCGGGACCTGCTCTTGGAAATGCGCGACGGAGTCGGTACCGGCACCGAACAGCGCTACGAGTGGGAATACGAGATCGGCGGCGAGGCCGTCGTCTTTACAGGACCGGCCGGGGACGAATGGGTATCCGTTGTGGACGGCTTCGGCCGGCCTACATCGGTCACCCGGCCCGACGGAATCGTCGACGCCCTCACCACCGACGTGCTCGGGCGCGGCACCGAGCTGCGCACCTTCGACACCGCCGGTGCGCTGGTCGCGCACGAGCGGACCTTGTTCAGCCCGACCGGCCGGATCACGTCGGCTTCCAGCCGCGTGCTGCGCGCAGGACAACCGCCCGGTCCGTGGGCGATGACTCAGTTGGGGTACGACGCGGCCGGCCGCCTGGTGCGCTCGACCGGCCCGGCCGGGACAGTCACCACATACACGTGGTCACCCGACGGCCTCACCGGTGCGGCCGGTCCGACTGGAGAAAGCCTGCGCTTCTCGCACGACGAGCAGGGCCGGGTCGTCACGGTCGAATGGGTCACGGCCGGGCCGGGCGGACCACCGCTGCTGCGCACGTCGTTCGCCCACGACGCCGTGGGCCGCCTGGACTCGGCGACCGACGCCCTAGGCAACCGATGGGCCTTTGACTACGACGCTTTCTCCCGGCCGGTCACGCGCACCGGGCCCACCGGGTCAACCACCACAACCCGGTACGACGAGCTCGGAGCGCCGGCACGGGTCGAGACCAGCGGTGCGGTCGTCGCGTTCGACAACGACATGACCGGGGCGCCGATCGCGGTCACCGACCCGGATGGTGTGCGGCACACCCTGCAGCGGGACGCGTTCGGTCGGGTGGTGGCGCTGACCGGTCCGGACCAGTCGACGACGTTCACCACTCGGTACGACGCCACCGGGCGGGTCGCGTCGGTGACCACCGCGGCTGGCTGGACTGCGGTGTTCACGTACGACGTTGTCGGCAACCTGACCCGGATCGTCAGCACGCGTGCCGGAAGCTCCGTGATGGAGAATCGCGAGTACACACCGATGGGCCGGCTCTCGCGGGTGGTCACCCCGGAACACGACAGTCGCCGCGAGTGGGACACCCTCGGACGCTGCTGGCAGGAGACGCTGGACGGCGAGGCCGTGAACCTGGACTGGGCCCCAGTCGGCCCGCTGCGCCGATTGGACCTGCCAGACGGCGCATGGGTGGAGTACGAGCGGGATGCGGCCGGTCGGGTGTCGGCGACCACTACCACACTGCCTGGCGGAGACTCCCTGCGCACGGCAATCACTTGGTGGCGCAACGATCGGCCAGGCGTGATAAACGTGACCGTTGAGGGAGGGGAAACGGTGACCCGGTACCACTACGACCACGGCGGCCGGCTGCTGCGATCGGAGGTCACCGGGCCGGCTGGCGCGATCGAGACGCTGACCCTACTTCCGGACGGCCGGGGTGTCCCGCTCGCGTGGCACCGGGACGGCGACGAGCGGTACCGCCTCGAGACCGACGCCCTGGGCCAGCTGACAGGGGTGCGGGCGGCCGCGGCCGGCGCGGTGCCAGACATCACCGCCTGGCTGGCCGGCGGCGCGGGCGACCAGGCCGACCTAGACGTCCTCGCCACCCAGGTCGGTTCGAGCGGCGCGCGACGCTGGCAGGCCCGGCTTACTGCTGGCGGCGACCGGCTCGAGGTTAACGACGGCGGCGGAGCCACCGACTGGGTGTCGGACGCCCACCGGTACGTCCAGGTGGGGGGCGAGATCCCCGTGTATGACGCCGGCGGCCGGCTGACCTCATGGCAGAACCTCCGCTTCGATTACGATCACCGCGACCGGCTGATCCGGGTCTCGGATGCCTCCGGTGGACTGCTGGGCGAGCGGTCCTTCGACGGCTTCGGCCGGCTGGTGAGCTGGACGAACGCCGCAGGCGTCCGACGGGCCACCCCTGTGGGAGAGGAGATATTCGCCGAGTTCACCGCAGCCGCGGCGCTGCGCTACGCGCCGGGTCTCGGCACCGATCAGGCGATCGCGGTGCATGACGGTGTCCGCTGGTCGCTGCTCCACCGGGATCCGACGTGGTCGGTGCTGGCGGTCAGCGGCCCGGACGGCGGGGTCCGGTCCCGGGCCCGGTGGGGTCCGGGCGGCGAGTTGACCGCGCTGACCGCAGCCTTTGGTCCGGCCGCGGCGCCTGGCCCGCATCTGCGCTTCCAGGGCAGGCCCGACGTGCTCGAGCCAACCGCCGGGCTGATCGACCTGCGGCACCGCGTGCTGCTGGCCGAGTGGGGCCGGTTCACCGCGCCAGACCCGTTCGGTCCGGCCGGCGGGACCAACCCGTATCTGTTCGCCGGCAACAACCCAATCCTGTTCGTCGACCCCACCGGCGAGCTGTTCTTCCTCGCACCCGTCCTTGTGCCCGTCCTTGCTGGGGCGTTGGTCGGCGGAGGGCTCGCGGCGCTTACCAACCGAGACAAAAGCGGCTGGGACTTCGCGGTCGCTGTCCTCGCCGGTGCGGCTGGTGGCGGGATCGCCGCCATCCCTGGCCTGGGAGTGGCCGGCCTCGCCCTTGGCGGCCTGGTCGCCGGTGCGGTCACCGGCGGCTATCAGGGCGGTCGGCAGGGCGGCGGCTTGGAAGGCGTGCTCATCCATGGCGGCATCAACGGCGCCATCGGGGCGGTCGCCGGGTTGGCCGGCGGAACCGTGGGTGCCTCGCTGGCTACGGGCGTCACCGGCGGGTTGACGTCAACGCTCACCCAAGGGATCGGGCGCGGCGTGCTCAGCCAGACGTCATCCCGTCTTGTGTCGCAATATGCGGGGTCGGCGGCCGGCGGCGCCGCTGGCGGATTCGTCGGCGGATTCACTGGCGGCACGCTTCAAAGTCTCTTCTCGACCGATTTCGCACAGGCCAGCGGCATGCAGGCGGCCCAAGTCGCGCTGGCCCACGGCTGGGATCAGGGGGTGTCCGGCGCTGGCTGGGGAGCTGTGGGAGCGGTCGGAACCAAAGCCTTCATGCAGGCTGGGTGGTGGTATTTCGCCAACCCGGAGGGCGGTGCGGGCCTCTCCAAGGTGCTCGGTGCAGAGGGTGAGTTTCAGGCACAGCAGCAGATCGGCGCCCCCAAGGCCACGTTCCGGACGCCGGGTGGCAAGCGGCCGGACATCTGGAACGTCATGGAGTGGTTCAGTGGTCGCCGGTGGTTCGGCGACGCCAAGAACACCAACAAGATCCCCCGCCTGAACGAAAGTAATCGCCAGCTCCGGGACATGGTCAACACCGTGCCGAACCCGGCGGCTCAGCAGAACCCGGGTGGCAACCGGTTCACAATCTTCCACGCCCCGGGGATCAAGCTTCCCGGCCCTAAATCCGAGATCGGCCGACTGGTGGCCGCGGGAACGATCGAGCTACTGCCGCTGCGACAGGGCGTCTACGGTACGTCCAGCACCGATGATCACATCAAGTAGCCTCCGGGGACATCACAGCATGGAACTCTACGTAGCGGTAGCTTCTACACTTCCGCCCATCCGGACCTTCTGGACTCCGTCGACGGCTTCAAGGGTCGGAATCGATTCCGGTGTAACGGCGCCGCCAACCTTGTGGAGGAAGGGCATCTCGCGCACGTCAGAGAGCAGGCCCGTTCGCCGCACGGCTTCTGCCACTTCAGCGAATCGGCTTCGGTCCACCGAAACTGAGACAAGTACTTTCTGTGACTGATCGCTCACTGTTTGATTCCCGTCTGGCTCAGAGGCCATGTATTCGCTTCCATGGTCTCACCTCGGGCGGGTTCAGCCGATGGGGGCCTGTACCAACCCTGCGCCGACGTCGGCCGGTGAGCAGTTCGAGAGCTTCTGGGCCCGGCGGGCCAGAGCCTTTCGGAGTGCACCTGCGTTAGACGAACCCTCCGCTTGCATGGTCAAGAGGGCAATTCCTGCCACGTAGGGAGCCGCCATACTGGTGCCCGAAAGCCTACGAGAGCGGGGAGGCTGCGGCCACGAGGAAAGCACATCCACGCCAGGGCCCGCAAGGTCCACGCCGTCAGAGCCTGAGCCGCGTCCACACGAGAACGGGGCCACGTCGAGATCCGACGTAACAGCAGCGACCGCGACTATCGAAGGGCAGTTGGCCGGGAGCTGCACAGGCATGATGTGCCCGGGACGCCTGCTGTCGTTACCGGCCGCCGCAATGAGAAGCGTACCCATCTCGGCAGCAGCCTGTGCTGCGTCCTCGTACTCTTCTTCATATTGCATGCCGGGCCTGGCCGGGGACCCGAGAGACATAGACACCACTTGGCACCCCTGTGACAGGGCCCAGTCAATTCCTGCCAGGATCTGGAGGTCAGGGCCACGACCGTCGTTGCCCAGAACCTTGCCCACACAGATTTCGGCCTCAGCTGCTACTCCGTAGCGTGGAGCACCGGCCCATCCCCCGCAGGCGATACCCGCGCAGTGGGTACCATGCCCGTTCCCGTCGTGCACTGCTTGGTCCGGCACGAACGACTCGGTGTGCAGTTGGCGACCTGCGAAGGCTGGATGCTCCACATCGATTCCGGTATCAAGAATCGCAATGCGCAGCCCCTCCCCAGTGAAGGGTGTCCGATGAGACCCCGTAGCCTGTATACCCCAAGTCGCCGTGGACTCGTCCCAGTTCTGCTCCGACCTCACTTCATGGTCGGCGCCGCTCTCTTCCGTTAGCTGTTGAAATGCTCTTTCGAGTGCATCATTTGCGCCCTGCTGCCAGCCTTGCAGGTACTCGACAGGCCCGCTTGCGTACCGCATCTTTTCGGGAGTCACTCTCAGAATAGAGGACTCCTTCTCACTGACCGTCAAAACTGCGGCCTCTTGGTCCGGGTGTGCAGCTACGACAGCGATCCCCAGCCGATCAAGGAATACCGTGTCGATCTCCCCTTTGGCCAGAGCGTTGATGGCGGGAGAACGCTTGTCACCGGCATGCTCAAGCTTACTGATTCCAGCGCCCGTCCTGAGGGCCGACGCTCCGCTCTCGACCGCTTCCTTCCCTCGTTTGAAGGAGACAAGGAACCTCCCAGTGAGCTCGGGTTCTGCGGATGCGTCGCTGTCGCCTTTCCAGATGCCTGCGTCTGCCAGAGGTGAGCGCTCGTAGGGCATTATTCCTCCAAAGCGTGAGTCAGGGTCCGGGGGCACGCACGCCAAGTGCGGTTCGCCGTAGGGTCCTTGGCGCATCGCCAAACCCTGTGGTTCGTCTTCAATCGCCCCGAGTCAGCTCATGCAGCGCCCACCAGGTGAAGGGGTTGCTGATATCGCCGTGCCCGGTGATGGGTACCTGACCGTCGACCTCTTCGCCTCCCTGAATGGCGATCACTTGTGCTGCTCCGCTTAGCGGGTAGCTCTCACCAGGCGGCGCCGCGTTGCACGTGATCGCCTGTCCGTCCAAGCCGGCCGGACCGTAACCGCCAAGGGCACCGAAGGTGTCCGTGTCCCCGACCATGGCGATCTGCGGCTGCTGCTCGCCGAGATGCCGCCCCTTCATCGCAAGGTGGAAGACCTTCGTAAGGGGCCAGTCCCGGGAGGAAAACGTGGTCAAGATCGGCTGCTCGACCTTAGACAGAACCGAGTGGTAGCCGCCTGGCAGTCCGTTTCCCTCGACACGCGGCGCGAGGCACCACCGGTTAACGGCCGGCTGAAGCAGCAGCAACGCGTGGGCTTTCCGCCCAGCGACGGCATTGAGGGCGGATAGCACGACGCGTGCTCCGAACGAGTGTCCGATCAGGTGTAGGCGTATGCCCCTCTCGGGCTGCAGGATGTGCTCTAGGAGTGGGGCAACACCCCTGGTGCCGACCGCACCGGCGCGCGCTTTCATTTTCCAGACCGAGGCGGCGCGCCCTACACCCCGCAGGTCAATGTCCTGGCCCGCGGCAGCGGCCGCACTCCCTGCACCCCCGTTTACACCTCCGAGCCGGGACCAGATCTCAAGCAGATCGTCCACGCTCGGGGGCGCCGAACCATCGTCGGGGTCGGGCGTCGAGCGCATGCTCCGCAGGAAGATGGTGGCCAACTCCCTGGCCGTATCGGGATCGACAGCCGTGCGCCCGTCCACAGCGTCAACGAATGCACGGTCTTCGTCAGCGTTCAGCTCGGAGGTGGCCAGCGTGAGCAGCTCCTCAAGCTCCACGGCGGCAGGACTATCCCGCCCGGGCCAGCCCGCGATCGCGGGACCCTCCTCCCAAGGCATGACAAAGCTCGTGGAGGGCCAGATAGCACCAACCAGAAGAGGGTTATAGTCGCCGCTGCCCGGGCTGGCCACGCTGTACTCGGCCCCTTGAGCAATGTATCCGTCGATGAAGCTCTGGTAGCGGTCGAGGGCCGCGGCAAAGACATTGTTCCAGCCATGAGCAAAGAAATAGACGTCCGTCACCTCGGCGAGACTCTCCTTCACTGCGGCTTCAGCGGCCGGACTGCGGAGCAGGCCGTCCTTGCCGTAACGGAGCAGGTAGAGATCGGCTGACGCGTTGTCGCCGATCGGGAAACTCTGGAAAGGACCCACCATGGCGGCTCCAATTCGCCAGGCTGCACCCCGTTGCAGCGATCCTGATTCCATGCTTCACCCGACCCGCGAGTAGCACAAACGCTCACGAATCCCATGCGCCCCACCACCCCGGACCTACCGGCACCCTGGTCCGGTATAGGTCAGCCCTCAGCGGGGCCCAGCATGTGCTGCTGTGCGGCACCCATGACGGACGCGTCTCCGCGCATGGCGCCTGCGATCGAGGGATTCGGCTGCCTACGCCGCCTGGCCACGGCTGCGCGCCAGCCAACACCGAGCAAAGTGACTTCGTCCAGGCATGTCCGCCACCAAGCGGCTGTGGACACGGCTGCGCTACCGCCGCATCGTGACGGTCCTGGGCACCGCTGACTGAGCTTCTTCGAGCTGGCCACCGATCAGGTGACGGTCCACGAAGCACAACGAGCGAGGCCCCCGAGCCGTTGACCGAGATGTCTGACGTCTCAACCACGCTGCTCGGGGGCCTCGTTGGTCATCTATCCTGCCGCACTCGACCTGCCCCATGCGCTCGTGGAGTAGGTCATCATGCTCATCGTCACCCGTGAGGGTGACCGGCGCTGCAAGCTCCGCCCGTCCCAGCGCGCGATGGTGGCACTGGTGTATCTGCGCGAACACACGACCCTGGCGAAGATCGCCGTCGGGTTCGGGATCAGCGAGTCCACCGCCCACGCCTACACCAGCGTGGTCATCCACCTGCTCGCCGAACGTGCGCCGGGCCTGCTGAAGGTCCTGCGTGAGGCCGATGCGGACTTCGTCCTGCTGGACGGCACGCTCGCCGAGTGCGACCGGGTCGGCGACGGCCGGGCCGACTACTCCCACAAGCACCGCCGGCACGGCGTGAACGTGCAGGTGGTCACCGATCCGGACGGCCGGCTGCTTGTGGCTCTCACCCGCGCTGCCGGGTCGGGCCCACGACCTGACCGCTGCCCGCACCCACCGGATCATCCGCATCTGCGAGCGCCAAGGTGTCCCCATCCTGGCCGACCTCGCCTACCAGGGCGGCGGCCCCTGGGTGAGCACCGCCATCAAACGCAAACCCCTGCAGGAACTCACCCCCACCGAGAAGACCCTCAACCGGGCACTGTCCGCAGCACGCGCACCGGTCGAGCGCGGCGTCGCACGCCTGAAGACCTGGCAGATCTTCCGCAGATCCCGGTGCAGCCCGAATCGCATGACGTCATCCATGAAGGGGCGGGGCCGGTCAAGTGCGGTGCTTGTCCGGGTCTTTCCTACTGCTCGTTGGGATGAGGGCGTGCTCGGCCGGGGGACGGGCTGTTCCCGTTTCCCCGGTATGCGCTGTGGACCCGCCCGCAGGCGGGGTGTTGTAGGAGTGTGCTCTTCACCAGTGTGATGCAGAGGTGGCGGCGCTCCGGCTGCCGGTCATCCATCCGCCGAGCCCGTGTCACGCATGGTGCGTGGGGTGGCATGGTGTGGTTCGGCACACGGTCGGCGGGATCAATCAATCGCGGCCTCGCCGCGGTGCGGGGGCCAGACGTCATAGCGATCGCGCGCCGGTCGTGGGTCCGGATGCTGCTCACACCGGGTCCCGGCGGGTCAGGCAGCGGACCTCGCCGTCGCGCAGCCCGTAGTAGACCAGGGTGAGCAGCTTGCGCGCTGCGGCGGCCTTGGCGATATTGCGTGCCCCGGCGCCGCGGCGGGCCTCGATGCGGTCCTTGTGGGCGCGCATCGGGGTGCTCTCGGGGGCGTGCTGGACGGCCTCGACGGCCGCCCAGCGCACCAGCTTGGAGCCCTGCTTGGTCAGATGTCCGCGTCGGACCACCGTGTCCGACTCCCGGTGGCGCGGGGTGAGCCCGGCCCATGAGCACAGATGCTGCGGGTCGGGGAAACGGGTAACGTCGTCGATCTCGACGGTGAAGACCGCGGCCAGGACCGGACCGGTACCGCCGATCTTCTGGATCGCGCGGTAGCCGGTGTCGCTGGCCAGGCGGGCGGCGATCTCCTTGTCCAGCATCCCGATCTGCTGGCCGAGTTCGTGCATCACCGCGCGCAGCGCGCGCACCCGGGCCGCGTACCCGGCGGGCAGCGGCAGCTCGTCGAGGAACGCGGTGCCCGTGGTGCCGAACAGGTCGCTCATCGGCACCGCGATGCCCAGCTTGCCCATCACGCCGTGAGCCTGGTTGCGGCAGCTGGTCCGCAGACTGACCAGCTTGTGCCGGCCGCGCACCAGCTCCCGCAGTTCGCGGGTCTCGGGCGGGGCCAGCCAGGCTTCCGGCAGCCGTCCCAGCCGCAGCAGGTCGGCCAGGTCGGCGGCGTCCCTCTCGCCGTTCTTCACCCGCCGGTAGCTGAACGCCTTCACCCCCAGCGGATGGGCCAGGTGCACCTCGGCCCCGGCCTCGGCCAGCGCGTCGGCGGCCCAGTACCAGCCGAGCGTGGCCTCCAGCACCACCTTCGGCTGCGGCCCGGCCTTGGCAATCTCCCGCTTGAGCCGGGCCGGATCGTTGTTGAAGCGGACCATTTTGCCCAGCCGCTGCCCGTCCGCCGCCATCCGCACCAGGACCGAGCGGCGCCGGTGCAGGTCCATTCCCACCCACTGCACACAGTCGTACGGTGAACTCATCGAGGGCCTCCCCGAGTTCGGACTTTCTGCCTGAGCCGAGCATCCTGCGCACCCGGCGGGAGCGGGAGGCCCCGCCCCTTCATCGCATCAATCGCCAAAGCCGGAGGTGGCGGACTGGCGCGGAGCGTGGCGCCGGAGCCGTTTCGAGCTCCGCCTCAGCTCCCGCTGCCCCACCAAGGGTGCCTTCGTCCCGGGGTGGACGCCGAGTGGTACTCGGCGGGCGGTACGTAGCAGTTTGAATGGTTCGGGACACCCGCCGAGGCTGAAGACAGCGAGTTTCCCTCCGGAAACCGCTTGGGGGAGGAGGCGGCTTCCGGAGGGACGAGCGCGCCGGGTAAAGAGGAGATTCCCCTGAGCGCGCGGTTGGTTCAGCAGTCCCAGGAGACTTGGTCCAGCCGGTTGTCGCTGCTTCGACCGCTGGGGAAGCGGCTCAGGTCGGGCACCCAGGTGTTGGGATTGAGGGTGAACATACGGACCCGGTTGCCCTTCGAGTCGGTGTCGAACAGGGTCGGGCGGTTTTCGGTCCGGTTGTAGATCGAGGATGCCCTGTCGATGGCCGGCAGCAGACGGTACTCGCCGCAGAACAGCGGCACCTCCTTCCGTGTACCGGTGTAGTTGTAGCCGTCCCAGAGGCAGAGCATTCCGGGCGTGCAGTCATTCCGGCCAGTGGGAGCCGCTTCCGCTGCCGGTACCTGAGCGGCGAGCGGTGCCACGAGGCCCGCCATGAGCGCGGCAATGGCCAGAAGTCGGCGGGGGGTGAGGGTCTTGGAGCGCGTCACGTTGTCCTCCTGTGTGAGCACAACCACGGCCCGATGCCGTGGTGGTGCAGCCGGGCAGTGGTGCCCGTCGTGACCGATGTTTCGGCGGCGCGGTCCAAGGACGGAAGGGGTTGCCCGTTTCCTGCTCATCCAGGCACTGGGAAACACAGTCTGAGCTGGTTGGATCCCGCTCGTGGAGGTCACGCCCTGGTGTTGCGTGACCGCTGGTCCGGCGCGCCGTTGATCGCGACGGGAGCTCACGGCAGCGCTGGCGGGAGGGAAGCATGGGGCAGCCCGAGGGCGAGGACGGCGGCATCACGTTCGGCTCGGAGCTGCGGCGGCGTCGCACCGCCGAGGGCCTGTCGCTGACGGCGCTGGCCAAGAGATTGAAGACAAGCAATGGGTATCTGAGCCGCCTGGAGAATGATCTTCAGCGTCCGAGTGTGCCGTTCGCCCGCGCTGTGGACGATGAGCTGAAAGAGGGCGACGCCCTGCTCGCTTTTGGTCGAGGGGCCGGGCGCGAGGTGTGCCCGTATCAGGGACTGACACCTTTCATAGAGCGGGATGCAGGGTGCTTCTGCGGCCAGGTGTACGCGCTGTCGCCGTTCCGTGAACCGTGGTTCTGGATCACTTTCAGTGCTGGGGCCACGGAGGGTCACCACAAGCGCGATCATGAACGGCCTCACGCCGAGAGGAGGACCCGCTTGCGGAGCAGGTCGAAGTTGGCGCGACCGAACATCTGCCGCTTCAGCATTTTGATCTTGTTGTTGTGGCCTTCGACGGCGCCGGAGCTGTAGCTGAGGCTGAGCCCGGCGACGACGGCGTCGAGGTCCTGGCCGATGCCGGTGACGAAGCCGTGCAGGGCAGGCAGATCGTCAGCCTGCACGCGTTCTATCCATTGACCGAGGTCGCGGCCCCGGCGGTCGTTCATCAACTCGGCGAAGGTGCGGACGTGTTCGGCGGTTCGGTTGAGCGCGGGGCAGTGGGCGAGAATCTGCTTGAGCTGCTGGGCCTGGTCGTCGTCGAGCCGGTCGGGGCGGCGGGTGATCCAGCTGGTCACGTCGCGCACGGACGGTGGTTTGCGGGGCGGATCATCGTGCGGGAAGGCTTCGCGGAGCCGGTTAACGTACCTTTTCACCACGCTCTCGCCGCCGGGATAGCCGCGCTCGCGAACTTCTTCGAACAGTCGGCGGGCCACGGTGCAGCCTTCCGCCCACCGCCGTTGCAGGTAGGGCTTGTAGGGGTCGAGGATGCTGGTCCGGCCGGTCCACCGTCCGACCAGGAGCTCGTCCGCGGTAGCCGCATTGGCGAGGCGGCGAACGGTGTTGCGGGCCAGGCCCAGCCTGCGGGCGATCGGCCGCAGCCCGAGCCCCTCATCCAGCAGAGCGTGGACGGCCGCGTGCTGCTCGCGCACCCGGTCGGACAGACGGCCCGACTGCCGTGGTTCATCCGGGGAACGCGGCGCAGGCTTCGGGCCCTCCAGCGGCTCGGCGGCGCGGACCGGGGCCGTGTTCTCCGGCTCGCGCAGCAGGGCACGGTGCTGGATGACCGTCTTCTCGACGGCCTCGGCAAGGTTTTTCCAGATGTGCCACCGGTTGTCGGCGTACACGTGAACAGGGAGTACGCGGACACCGGTCCGCGACGTGAATCGCGTCCGGGGCGCCGAGCCGTCCGGCCTTGGCGTATGCGGTGGACCGGTCGCGGCAGATCACCTCGACGCCGGGGTGGTCGGCGAGCCAGGCGGCCACCGTCGCCGTGGCCCGGTCGGGCAGCAGATCAACTGGACGGCGCGTGTCGATGTCCACCAGGATCGTGCCGTAGTTGTGTCCCTTGCGCAGGGCGAACTCGTCCACCCCGAGCACCCGCGGCGTGTGTATTTCGGGCTCCGGCAGACGGCGTATCAGCCGCAGGAGCGTCGACCGGCTGGCCCGGACCGCGAGCGTGTGCGCCAGGCGGGCGCTGGCCCGGCCCGCCAGCATCACCGCGACCTGCTGCAGCACTGTCTGCAGCCCGGAACTTCGCCGCCCATGCCGGAAGGTGAGTCCGTCGACCTGCTCGGCGAACGTGGCCTGCCGGCAGGTGCGGTCGCGGCAGCGGAACCGCCGGACCTGTAACTCGATCACCACGGGACGCCCGGCGACTGCCGTGTCGGCGAGGCGGCGAACGTATCGGCTGTGCACCCGGCCCGACGACATCCCACAGGCCGGACACGCGGCCCGCTCCGCCGATGCGCGAGCCCGCACGACCACCAACTCGCCGTCGACCACTGCGTTTTCGATCATTACGCCTTCGACCTGGTGGAACCACAGGTCCTGGAGAAGCACATCACCCACGGCCGTTCATGATCGCGCTTGTGGTGACCCTCCGTGGCCCCAGCACTGAAAGTGATCCAGAACCCAGGTTCAGAGACCGCCGACACGCGCGCGTGCTGATCGAGGGCAACGTCGTGGACAACGCCAAGTGGGACGCCCGTCGGCGCAATGAACACCACTGACATCACCGTCCGCGGAAACACGATCAACAACAGCTGCGGTGGCGTCTACATCAGTTCCCTTACAGCGAGGACCATCAGCCACGACATCATCGACAACCATGTGACGGTGGCGGCAGGAGCTTCGGGGGCCATGCGCAACGCAGTCCGCGGGAGTGCAGATACGCCCGGGTTCATCTCTCGCCGGTGAGCGACGTCGCGGTCACCGGCAACACGGTCAGCGGCGTACCAGCAGGCGAGGCCGCCCTTGCTCGTGCCGTCGTCTTCACGGCCTTCAGCAGGGTGTCCTTCGCTACCACGCGGGTTGGTGCGGGCACAATCCGTGGGACCGGTCGTGCGAGTCGGACGGCGATGACCAGCCAGGTACCGGCGGTCCCTCGGAATCGCTCAGGCCGGTCTCGGTCGTCTGCGTCAGGCAGGCATGGATCAGAGAATCGGCTGCGTCCTGACGTGCGAATCGTTTTCGGTAGGGGCGGGCGACCCGGCGTTCGGGCATGTCGAAGGTGCCGTCTTTGATGCGGTACGGCGCGTTGAACGTGACGCGGTCCTTGCGGTTGACGGGGTGTCGTCGTCTGCCCGCGGTTAGCAGTCGCCGGTGTGAACCTGTGTGGGCGGGTTCCCGGCGCCGATGCCGAGTTCGACGATCCAGTCCGGGACGGGCGGGCGTCGCTCGCGGGCGTGTTCCTGCGCGGCTTCCCGCTGTTGGACGGCGGCGATCTTGGTGTCGATCCGGTGCAGTCACATGGCGGGCCACACCCGGATTCTGTGGAATCAAGTTTGTCAATCAGGAGGTGGCCAACACCGGGGAGGACCATCACACCAGCCTGCGACCAGCAACTTCAGAATGAAACGGGCTTATTGATCTCCCGTGCAGGGCGGTTGGTAGGGGTGCATCGGGTACAGGGAGATTTCCTGGGAGGTCATCGGGGTGCCAGCGAGTTGGCAGATCTGGTCTGCGAAGCCGGTTAGGTCGGTCCGCCAGGGCTGTACTCGGCGGCCGGCTGTGGTGATGAGGACGGTCGTTCCGTCGTGGGCGAAAGCGCCACGACCGAGGGGGCCGTGGATGCGGCCGATCAGCCGGGGGCGTTGTGGCGAGGTGAGGTCCCACAGACGTACGGGGTCGGCGCTTGCGCCCGTGGAAGTGATCAGGCGGTGTCGTCTGTCCGGTGAGAAGTCGGCCATCGAGACGGTGGCTGTGTGGCCGCTCAGAGGGGGGAGGCTGCGAGGGTTTTCTGGGTCGGTGATGTTCCACAGGTGGGTGCGATGATCGGTGCCGCCGGCCGCAAGCGGGGTGCCGTCCTGGTCGACAGCGAGGCTGAGGGTCTGCGGCGGGCCGGGAAGAGCCGCGATCTTGCGGGCCGGGTGGCGTGCGGTGACCTTCCACAGTTCCACGCCGGCAGCGTAGGTGCCGATGGCGAGTGTGTCGCTGTGCGGGAGGAAGATGCAGTCCATGACGGCGTAGAAGCGGCCGTCGCTAAGGTCCTGGAGCTGGCGCGGTGCGCTGGGGTCGCTGACGTCCCACACGATGACGTTGCCGCCGTTGCCAGCCGTGACCAGGGTGCCGCCGTCGTTGCTGAATGCGGCGCAGTTGACGCTGCTGTGGCCGTTGGACGTCATGTGGCCCAAAGGGCGGGGTGCGTGGGGGTCGGCGATGTTCCAGAGGCAGATGGGGGTCTGGTAGTTCTTTCCCTTTCCGAGGCCGTAGGTGGTCAGGGCCAGCAGGCGGAAGTTCGGGCTGAAGGCGGCGCCGAGGATATGGCGGCCTTGGCAGCGGGCTCTTCCGCGCAATACGGGGTCGGCGGGGCGGGAGAGGTCCCAGATGCCGGCGGTTTCGTCCGAGCTGGCGGTGACGCCGAGTTTCCGGTCGGAGCTGAGCTGGAAGCGGTTGATTACATCGTGGTGCCCGGCCAGCCGTGGAAGCCGCGTCCACAGTTGGATGCTGCTGTCGCTGGAGCCGACGGCGAGGGATCTGCTGTCAGGGCCGAAGGTGAGGGAGACCACTCGGCGGGTCTGGGCGAGGGGCAGGGGTTCTCCTGACCCGGTGAGGTCGAAGAGTCGTACCTCGGAGTCGATGGTGCCCGCAGCGAGTGTGCTGCCGTCGGGGCTGAGGGCGAGGTCCGATACGGCCCCGGTCAGGTCGAAGAGCGTGCGGCGACGGATTACGCGGCCGTCGGCGTCCAGGTCGGCCGACCGGACGGAGCGCACCACGTCGTACTTCGCGTAGTGCAGGGTGCGGCCGTCTGCGCTGAGCGTTACGGGGTTGTAGTTGACGCCGACATCGGGCACGGTGCCACCGAGCTTGGGATGCTGGCGGCCCGCGAGCTTCCACAGCTTTGTCGTGCTGTCCCGACCGGCGGTGGCCAGGGTCGTACCGTCGTTGCTCAGTGCCAGGTAGGTCACCGCGCCAATGTGTCCCTGCCAGTACGCGAGCCTGACCGGGTGCCGGGGCCGACTCATGTCCCACAGGGCGAGGCGGCCGGCAGCGTCGCCGGTGACGAGGGTGTGTCCGTCGTGGCTGAACGCCATGGCGGACACGTTGGTGGTGTCGTCGGGTAGCGGGTCGAGGGCGAGTGGATGTCCGGGATCGTGAGCGTCCCACAGCCGCACGGGGCCGTCGGCGGTGGCGGCCGCGAGGATGCGGCGTCGGTCGAAGGCGATCCTGGTCACCGCGGTGCCGACGCCCTGTAGGACGTGCGGGGGCATGGCCCGATGATCGGCGGCGGTCGACCAGAGGTTCACCGTTCCCCGCAGGTTGCCTGAGGCCACGATGGTGCCGTCTGGGCTCATGGCCGCGGCCCGGGAGACCTGGCCGTCGCTGAGGAAGCGTGTGGCGTATGGGGTGGCCGAGGAGCTGAGTACTGTGCTGCGTGCCGCCTCGGTGTCGTGCGCGCGCAGCGCGGCCCGAGCGAGGAGGAGCCCGAGTGCCGGGTCGGTGCTCTGCATCAGGTCTGCCTGGGCCGCCAGCCCACTGGACAAAGCGACGTCGCGCTGGTCCCCGGCTTCGCGGCCCTTGGCGACGGCCAGGAGCGTGGCCGCGAGCGCGACCACGGTGATCACGGCCAGCGTGGCCGCAAGCCGGCGCAGTCGGCGGAGGCCGCGCTGCTGGTGGCGGCGGGCGGTGCGCAGGAAGTCGGCCTCGGTCGGACTCGTCTGCTCGGGGTGGGTGGCGGCCCATTCCTCGGCCGCGGTGAGCCGGGTACCCCGGTAGAGCAGGCCGTCGTCGCGGCCTTCGGTGGACCAGGCCGTGGCGGTGTCAGTCAGCTGCTGGCGCAGACGCAGAGCGGTCCGGTCGGCATCGATCCACCCGCGAAGTCTTGGCCAGGCTTTCAGCAGGGCCTCGTGGCTGATCTCCACGTGCTCGGTGTCGGCCGTCAGCAGCCGGGCCGAAGTGAACAGCTCCACCACGGCCACGGCTGCGGGATCGGTCGCTGGGGCGATGCTCTGCCGCTGGGCCCGGCGGCGGGTGTCCTCCACCCCGTCAGCGACCCGTACCAGGCTCAGCAGCAGCCGCCGGGCGATCCGCTGCTCGTCTTCCGTGAGTTGCCCGTAGACCCTCTCGGCCGTGGCGGCCACAGCGCCACGGATGCCGCCGGTGCGCCGGTAGCCGGCCACGGTGAGCACGCCATCGCTGCGCTGCTGCCAGGTCGCGCGTAGGGCATGGGCGAGCAGCGGCAGTGCGCCCACGCCGCAGCCGGGGTCGTCGCTGGCCGTGTCCGTACCGGTACCGAGGTCGCGCAGCAGGATCTCGGCGAGGCCGGGCTCCAGCGTCAGTCCCGCCGCTGCGGCGGGTTCGGCGATCGCCAAACGCAGCTCGTCGGCCGTCATCGGGCCCAGCGGCATGGACCTGGCCCGCAGGGCGGTGAGCAGGCGAGCGTGGGCCAAGGCGTGCCCGTAGAAGTCGGCCCGAATACTGATGGCCACCGGCAGACCCCGGCCCGCCAGGCGGCACACCTGGTCGATGAACGCGCTGCGTTCGTTCGCGTCGGCGCAGAGAGTGAACACCTCCTCGAACTGGTCGACGATGACCAGGGCGTAGCTGTCCAACGGTCGCGCGGTTTCGTGGCGGCGCAGCTCGGCCACAGGGTGCGAGGTGGGCGTGAGGTAAAGCACCTCCGGAGTGCCGGGATGACGGGCAGGCAGCACACCACGGGGCACGGCGGGTGCAAGGCCGGCCCGCAACAGCGAGGACTTCCCCACCCCCGACGCGCCGACCACCATCATCGGGTGGCCCGCCGTCGCGGAGTCCCCCAGCAGGTTCAGTAGTTCGGACAGGGGCCGGTTACGGCCGAAGAACCACCGGGCGTCCTCCGTACGGAAGGACATCAGCCCCGGATACGGGCACTGTCCGGGCCCGGGCCCGACTGCGAGTGCCAGCAGTTCGCCCTCGGCACACAGCACCTGATCGCACGCGCGGGCGAACTCCTCGCTGGGGCGCTTCTCCCCGTTCTCCACCCGGCTGATGTGGCCCCGGCTGTAGTGGATCAGCACCGCGAGTTGGGTGAGCGACAGCTCCGCCAGGCCCCGGCGCCGGCGCAGTTCCGTGCCGAAGGTCTTTTCACCGGGCTCCCCCGCACCGGCTGCACCCTCGCTGTACTCGCTCCCCACCGCGGCCCTCGTCCCCTCATGCGCTACGGAGCCATGGCTGCGCTCCGGACGAACAGCTCCAGAACCTAGCGCGCCAATCGGTGTCGGATCAAACGCGGTCGGTGATACCGCCAGGTCGGCGGGTGTTGTCCGGCTCGGGCGGACTGGGCAACGGACAACCGGTTCCGCACCCGCCCCGGCTGCCGAAGTATCAGGGCACAGGCCGACCGCGCCGCCCAGTCCGGGCTGGCGACGGCGACGGCCGGCCGCGCGGCGGGTCCGCCCCGGACGCCTCAGCGCCTACAAGCCGCCGCGCTACGGGACCAGAACAGGAAGAGAGAACCCCATGTCCAACACCACTCCCATGAACGCCGACCAGATGCTGGCGGCGCTGCGCGCCGAGGGGCTTCGCATCACCGAGCACCCCGGCTGGCGCAGCCACCACCGCCCCGACCGCCCCTGGGGCCCCATGAATGGTGTCCTGATCCACCACACGGGAGGCAACCCGCCCTCCGACCTCAACGTCGTCTGGACCGGACGCGCAGGGCTCGCGGGCCCGCTCTGCCACTCGTACCTCGCCAAGAACGGCAGCGTCACCATGATCGGTAACGGCCGCGCCAACCATGCCGGCGCCGGAGACGCCGAGGTCTACCGCCAGGTCGTCCGCGAGAGCTACGGTGACCGGCCCTCCCGGCCGGTGAAGGACACGGTCGACGGAAACACCCACTTCTACGGCCTGGAGATCTCCAACCCGGGCAAGGGGCAGGCATTCCCGCCCGCCCAGTACCAGGCCGCGGTGCGGTGGGCGGCCGCGATCTGCCGCCACTACGGGTGGACCGCGAAGAGTGTCATCGGCCACAGCGAATGGACGAAGCGCAAGGGCGACCCGAACTTCTCCATGGTGCAGTTCCGCAAGGATGTGCAGGTACGGCTCCAGCACCGGGGACTCGCCACCTCGGCGGCGGAGCCGGAAGACGCCTTCGAATCGGCTCCTGATGCTGAACCAGCGACGGCTGTCATCGGGAACGCGATGACCGATCTCCCGTAGCTTCGGCGGACATCCACTCGGAGCTACTCGGAGGGTGAGGTCTCGTCCGGTCAGATCAGACGGACGAGACCTCACCGGTTCGCGACCAACGGCAGACGTCACGTACGACTGCCAGGCCGCGGCTCGGCAACTGGTGATCCTTGCCAGGATCCGCTATGTCACCGGCTTGACGGCGGAAATGCAAAGCTCCCTGCAGTCCACAGTTCTTCGCGTTCGGCGTTCTTGCCGAACTTCTTGAGTACGCCAACTTCTTGACGCCGTTTTATGGGCATTGTGGATGCTTTCTTATTTCCCCAGGGGAAAGTTCGCGTAATTCCCCACCCTCTCGTCTCGTCGGTGTCATTTGACGGAGGGCTTGCCGGGCTTGCTGGTGGGATTCTTGGGCCGCTTGTTCGGTCGGTAGCTGGGGCCGTTCATGATGACTTGGTGGCTGGTGTTGATGAGCCGGTCGGGGAGGGATTCGGCGACGACGGGGTTGGGGAAGAGCGGATACCAGTCGCTGGGCGCCCGGTTGCTGGTGACGATCAGGGACCGGCCCTGCCGCTCGGAGACGAGTTCGTAGAGGTCGTCGGCGTGGGCCGCAGAGAGCTGGCACATGGCGAAGTCGTCGAGGATGATCACGTCGGGACGTACCAGCTCGCGCAGGCGTTTGTCCCAGGTGCGGTCCGCGTGGCCGCCGGCCAGTTCGGCGAGGATCCGGCTGGTCTTGGCGAAGCGGACGTGGGCGCCCTGGCGGACCGCGAGGTGCCCGAGGGCCTGGGCGATGTGTGTCTTGCCGACCCCGACGGACCGAACAGGATGACCGACTCGCCGGCGTGGAGCCAGCGCAGGGCGCCGAGGTCGCGGATCTGGGCGGCAGGTACGGCAAGGAGTCGATCCAAATCGCCTGAAGGGCCATGACAGGATCGCGGGTCTTGGCGGCGGAGCCGTGCGGCGGCTTGTGGTCGATAGAGCAGGCGTTTAGAAGGCGCCTGCTCTGTTCGGCCGTTTCGGGCACGTGGCGAGGGCCGTTGAAGCGCTTTCGCGAAGTTGCGGGCATCAGGATGATTCGCTGACGGCAGACACATTGGGGCCGGAACGGACTGGAATAGAGAGCCCAGTCCAAGTCAACCTAGAGCGGTTCCTGAAGGCCGCGGTGACCTACTGAAGGCTCCTCTTTGACGTGAACCTGCCGTCAATCCTGTAGGGGTCCGTGGCCTTATAGCACGGGATCTCCGGTTACCGAAACCGGGGATCGTGCGGAGTATTGAACCTGCCGCACGAATCCCCGTGCGACGCATGTCATCCCCTTTTCCTGAGGAGTTCAGAGCCGTGTCTGTCGAGATCATGGACGAAGAATGGCTGCTTTCCGTCGAGCAGGTTCGATCGCTGCTCAAGTGGATACGTGGGCACGCAAATGCCAATCGCTCGGTGCATCCCTTCATGTGCTCCGTGGCCGAGCAGGCTCTGCTCCCGCGTGAGGCTCGCGCCCTGCGTGTGAGTGATGTGGTGCTCCCGGAGAGCGGCGGGGGTAAGTTGACGGCCCGTCGCAATGGGAAGGCGAGGGAAATACCCCTCCAGCCGCAGTCCGTCGAGGCTCTCCGTGAGTGGATCAGTGAGGCTGGTCTACAGGAGGACGACCTGCTGTTTCCCGGTAGGCGAGGCGGGCCGCTCTCGGCTTCCGAATACAAGCAGATCTGGGAGCAGGCCCAAGAGGCTGTCCTGCCGCGGGACGAGCTGTACCCGTGGCGCCTGGGGGAGCCCATCTCCATCCTGCGTGAGTCCTGCCTGGTGAAGTGGCTGAGGATGGGCATCTCGCCTGTCACGGTTGCGGAGAGGGCCGGCGTGACCCCGAGTTGGCTTGCGCTGCGTTACCCGCACTGCTTCCGCACGGAGGATGCGCAAGCCGTAGCTCTCGCCCCGCGCTCTGGCTGACACAGAGCGTGGGCGCCACGAACTCCTTCTCCTCTGCACCGGTGGTCCTCACCCCAACGAAGCCGTCGAGGGATCAGCCTCCCTCTTGTTGGAGCCCCTCCGCGACGGGGTCCCCACTGCCCCGACACGGCTGGTTGACCTTCGTCCCGGACTGCCCGTTGGCCCGGCCCTCGATGCCCCGGGCGCTCATCCACCTTCACCGTCAAGGACCCACCCATGCCTGCACGCTCGTCATCTGATCGCTCCGCAGCACCCGACTCAGTCGCCACCACTCGCAGAGCGTTCCTGAACGTGAAGGACGCAGCCGAGCATCTCGGCCTCTCGCCCCACACCCTCTACGTCTGGCGGCACAGGCGCCAAGGACCGCCGAGCTTCCGGATGGGCCCACGCGGCCGTGTCGTGTACCGCGTTCAAGCCCTGGACGCCTGGGTCCGTGAACAAGAGCAGGCCGATTCCCGCTCGAACGCCGCTCTGAACCCCCTCAACGCGGCACAACAAACGCGCTCGGACTACGAGCCAAGCGCCTAACTCGCGCCTGATCCACCGCACGTCACCCAACCCGAAGGGGTCGCTTGGCCGGCTACATCGAAGACCGTTGGATCAAGAAGAAGAAAGACCCCGTCACCGGCAAGCGCGAACGCACGACCCGCTACGGCAAGGGCTCCCGATACCGAGTCGCCGGCATCCCCGGCGTCCGGGACAAATCCTTCGGCACGCTCGAAGATGCCAAGACATGGCTGCGCCAGGCAGGCGCCGACAGCGAACGCGGCGAATTCGTCGACCCTCGCGACGGCTCCATCGCCCTGGAGGACTACGTCGTCCGCTACTGGCAAGCGGGAGTCCAAGGCGTCCCCGGCACCGTCAAGCGCATCGACGAGCGGGTCCGGCTCCACATCCGGCCTCATCTCGGCGCGGTGTCCCTGCGCGACATCACACCGACGGTACTGCGGGGCTACATCGCCATGCTGGTGAGGGACCTCTCCCCGCGGTACTCGCGACAGATCCTCTCCACGCTCTCGAACATCTTCGAGACCGCCATCGACGACAAGCGTCTGGTGCGCAACCCGCTGTGGGCCAAGTCGGTGCGCTGGCCCAAGGCGCCTGACGACCAGAGGGAAGTCTGGTCGCTGGAGACCGCGCTGCGGGTTCGGGACTCGATCGGCCCTCGCTACCGCATCGCCGCCGTGGTCGCCCTGGGCTGCGGACTGCGACAGGGCGAAGTGTTCGGGCTGTCACCGGAGGACGTCGACTTCCGCCGCGGACTGCTGCGCATCCGTCGGCAGGTTCAACTCCTTCACGGGCGCTTGTACTTCACGCTCCCGAAAGGCGGCAAGACGCGCGTCGTCGACATGCCTTCCTCGGTTGCCTCGGCGCTGGCCGAGTACTTCATGGAGTACCCCGCAGTCGAGGTCGAACTGCCGTGGGGCGGTCCGGAGCCCGACCGTGAGAGGGAGAAGTTCCCGCTCATCCTGACCACGACGTACGGCAACGCGATCCGGGCGAACATCTTCAACGTCGACGTGTGGAAGCCCGCCCTGGCGGCGGCCGGCGTGATCCCCGTGCGGAAGCAGGGCGAGCGCTGGAAGGCGTCCCGCAAGGACGGCTTCCACGTGCTGAGGCACACGTACGCTTCGGTCATCCTCGAAGCCGGAGAATCCGTAGTCACCCTTGCACGGTGGCTCGGGCACTCCAGTCCGACCATCACCTTGGACTTCTACGCCCACTTCATGCCCGAAGCCGGAGGCAAGGGGCGCGGTGCCATCGACGCCCTGCTCAACCGGACTTCCGCAGCCGCATAGAAGAAACGATTCTCCCGCGCTGTGGGAGCAGGAGGGGTGCAGCACTGCTGCGCCCCTCCTCGGCGTTTCGTTGCCTACCAGTTTCTCACTCTCCGTGTCGGTCAACGCTCCGGGTGGCCAATGGTGCGGAGGGAACGATCCAGGCAGGGTCCTCGCGATGAGGGAGGCAGGCCGACGCGCGGCGCGTTTCATTCTCCCCAGATTCTCCCCAGCGGCTTGAACGGTGCCCGTGGCAGCCGTGTTCGCGCCGCCGAGCCCGGGACGCGGGCGATTGCGAGTCGATTACTCAGAGCCAGTCTCGCCGCTTGAAGATGACGTACAAACTGGTGCATACACCTGCCATTAGTAGCATTGCGAAGGGGTATCCGAGCACCCAGTGCAACTCCGGCATGTGGTCGAAGTTCATCCCGTAGATCGTCCCGACCAGCGTCGGAGCGAACAGGATCGCCGCCCAAGACGAGATCTTCTTGATCTCCTCGTTCTGTTCGAACCCCGCCTCGGCCAACGCCCGCATCTCCGCGTTCTGTTGCTGTGTCACCAGGGTGGCGTTGACCGTCAGGATGTCCGCCAGGGCCTGGCGGAAGCCGTCGACGCGTTCGCTGGTGTGGGTGACGTGGTCGGCCACGTCCCTCAGGTAGCGCTGGAGCTCCTCGTCCGTGCCGTATTTCGCGAAGCCCGCCATCAGGCTGTGCAGCATGCCGACCAGGGGGCGGGTCGCGCGCTGGAACTCGACCATTTCTCGGGAGAGTTCGTAGATACGACGGGAGACCTCCGGGTCGCCCCGGAAGACCTCCGTCTCGATCTCGTCGATGTCGATCTGGACGCCCTCGACGACCGGTGCGTAGCCGTCGACCACCGCGTCCAGGATCGCGTACAGCACCGCCTCCGGGCCCAGTTTCAGCAGCTCCGGGGTCTCCTCCATGCGGCGGCGTACGGCCGACAGGTCAGGGGCCGCGCCATGGCGGACCGTGATCAGGAAGTCGGCGCCGACGAACACGTGCAGCTCGCCGAAGTCGACCTCCTCGGCAGCGTCCAGATAGCGGGCGGCGCTCAGGACGACGAAGAGCGTGTCGCCGTACCGCTCCAGCTTCGGGCGCTGGTGTGCCTCCATCGCGTCCTCGACGGCGAGTGGATGCAGGTCGAACTCGTCGGCCAGGGAGAGGAGTTCAGCCTCCGTGGGGCGGGCCAGGCCGATCCACGCCATGCCGTCCGGCTCGTCGCGCAGCTCGCGGAAGGTCTCCGCGAGGGTGGTGGGCGTCGAGACGCGTACGCCGTCGCGGTAGAGGGCCGCGTGCACGATGCTGTCGGTCGGTTCGGCCGGTGCCGGGGGTGGAGGGTCGGTCCGGGGGACGGTGGGCTTCGCGGGCGGAGCGGCGGGCGGCGTCAGGGCGCGTCGCCAGGCCGGCTTCCGTCCGTTCTTCGAGGCTTGGCGGGCGCGTCGCTCGGACATCGCGGCTGGCTCCCGTCTCGACGGTGCTCGAACATGCGTTCAGGTGTGGCTGAGTCGATCACGGAGCAGGATATACGGGTCAAATGACATGGGCCCCGGGTTCGGTAAGGAATGCGGACAGTAGCTGTCCGCAAGTAGGGTTAGCGTGCGGAACATGACGAAGACGACCTCGGCAACCGGCACCACGGCGAGCCCCTCGGCCGCCGCGGCCCCCGTCCTCGGCCCCCGCGCCCTCAACCGCGCCACCCTCGCCCGGCAGCTGCTCCTCACCAGGTCGCCGATGTCCGCCAAGGACGCCCTCACGCACCTCCTCGGTCTCCAGGCGCAGAACGTGAAGCCCCCGTACTACGCGCTCGCCGCCCGCCTCGACGGCTTCGACCCCGAGGAACTCTCCCGGCTCATGGCCGAGCGCGAGGCCGTCCGGATCGTCACCATGCGCTCGACCATCCACACCCACACCGCCGACGACTGCCTCACCCTGCGACCGCTCGTCCAGCCCGCCCGGGGCCGCGAACTCACCTACTTCCGCAAGGGACTTGTGGGCGTCGACCTCGACCGGCTCACCGCCCTCGCCCGTGACCTCGTGGAGGAAGAGCCGCGCACGATGAAGCAACTGCGCGAGGCGCTCCTCGTCGAGTGGCCCGACGCCGACCCGCAGTCCCTGAGCGTCGCCGCCCGCTGCCGGCTCCCGCTCGTCCAGGTCACCCCACGCGGTCTGTGGGGCCACAGCGGCCAGGTCGCCCTCACCACCGCCGAACACTGGCTGGGCCGCCCGGCCGAACCGGCCCCCGACCCGGCGTCGGTGCTGGACGGGACCGTCCTCCGCTACCTCGCAGCCTTCGGCCCCGCCTCCGTCAAGGACATGCAGACCTGGGCCGGCCTCACCCGGCTCCGCGCCGCCTTCGAACGCCTGCGCCCGCAGCTCCTCACCTTCCGGGACGAGCACGGCACCGAGCTGTTCGACCTCCCCGACGCTCCCCGCCCCGACCCGGACACCCCGGCCCCGCCGCGCTTCCTGCCCGAGTTCGACAACCTGCTCCTCTCGCACGCCGACCGCACCCGTCTCGTCCCCGCCGACCTCAAGGGCCGTACGTGGACGGGCAATCAGGCACACTGCGTCCTGCTCGTCGACGGCCTCGTCGCGGGCCTCTGGCGCCTCGCGGACGGCACGCTCACCGTCGAGCCCTTCGGCAGCCTCACAAAGGGCGTGCGGGCGGCGGTGGTCGAGGAAGGCGAGCGGATGCTCGGGACGCTGCACGCGGGGACGGTGTACGACACCCGGTTCGGCACCGTCGTACGAGGATGAGGCGGACCGGAGGCGCGAACTGGAGAAGCGGACCGGAAACGTGGATAGGGGGCGCTGCGGACCGCTCGTGGCCGGTCCGCAACGCCCCCTGGCATTCACCTGAGGGGTGCTCAGGAGACTGTGGTGGCTGTACCTCTGGTGGTCAGGACGCGACCTGCGTCGCCACCAGGCTGGAGAAGGTGGTCAGCCGGGTGTAGACCCCGGGGTAGCCGGCCGCAGCGCAGCCCTCGCCCCAGGAAGTGATGCCTGCCAGGACGCCGCCGATCATCAGCGGGCCGCCGCTGTCGCCCTGGCAGGTGTCGACGCCGCCGGCGGTGTAGCCGGCGCAGACCATGTCGCTCGCGATGTAGCTGGAGCCGTACGAGCTGGTGCAGCTGGCGTTGGAGACGGTCGGGACCGTCGCCGTGCGCAGCTGGTTGGAGGAGCTGCCGTTCGAGGAGGTGGTGCCCCAGCCGATGATGCGGGCGGTGGTGCCGGCCGCGTACACGCCCGTCTGGGACGAGGTGACGTACGACGCCGTGGTGTACGGCATCGAGGTGGCGAGGGTCAGCACGGCCACGTCGTCGCCCTCGGTGGCGTCGACGTAGCTCGGGTGGATCCAGATCTTGGTGACCCGGCTGACGGTGCCGTTGGTGCCGTTGCGGTAGGTGCGGCCGCCGACGACTCTCACGCTGCTCGTGGTCTCGTCGACCATACAGTGGGCGGCAGTTACGACCTTGGTGGCCGAGACGAGGGTGCCACCGCAGAACTGGTTCTGCGAGGAGTCCGTGATCTGCATGACGTAGGGGTACGTCGCGGCGGTGGTCGTGGTTCCGCCGACGATGGGCTGGGGGGCGGCGACGGCGCCGGGGGCGGCGATCAACGCGGTCGTGGCGGCGGCGGCGATGGCCGTCAGCACGGCGGCGGCCTTCTTGGCACGAGCGAGCCCGAACATGGGTTCTCCTCTTGGGGAATTGCCGGTGGGGGGACGCGCGGGTGTGGGGGGTGGTGCACGGGGCGGTGGTGCTGCCCCGTGTGCCCGGCGTTGCGGCACATCCACAAGGTAGGAGCCGGATAAGGGCCTCCCCAATGAGGGAACCCCCTAGGGGAGTTGGGGGAGGGAAAACCCTCGGTCGTACGGGGTCGACAGCGCGGTACGGTGAGAGCGCAAGGATGGATCCCGCGCAGGAGCGGCCGTACCTGGTATGTGTGCGTTACTTGGTGTGGCGTCCCGCCGCCAGCCTGACGATGTCCACCCGAGACCGGATTCCCAGCTTCCGGTACACCCGGGTGAGCGTCGCCTCGACCGTCTTGACGCTGATGAACAGGCGTCCGGCGATCTCGCGGTTGGTCGCACCCTCCATCACGAGCGCCGCGACCTGACGTTCCATCGCGGCGAGCCCGTCGAGCGCGGCGGCGGCCTGCGGCTGCTGTACGAGGGGCTGCGGTGCGGGGTTGGGCACGGTGGCCGCGTCCACCCGGCGCAGCCAGGGCAGCGCGCGGGAGCGTCTGAACAGCCGTGCGGCCTCGTCGTACGACGTCGGGGCAGGGGTCGGCCCCGGAGGTCCGGTGCGCAGCTCGGCCAGGGAGAGGGCGGCCCGCGCCTCCTCAAGTCCATAGCCCAGCTTGGCCAGTCGGTCCTGCGCGGACGTCAACTGGGCGAGCGCGGCGTCGTGTTCGCCGCGCGCGGCACGCACCAGCGCCTCGGCCCGGTCGAGCACCGCGAGCACGCTCTCGCGCCCCAGCCGCAGTGCGTGGGCCCGCGACACGTCGATGACCTCCTGCGCCTCGTCGATCTCGCCGACGCGTACGAGCGCCTCCGCGAGGTCGCCCTGCCAGCGCCCGCGCGCCGGGTCGTCGACGCCGAGATCGTGCTCCAACTCCCGTGCCCGGCGCAGCGACTGCACCGCGCCCGGCGCGTCCCCGGCAACCAACCGGGCGTATCCCAGGGCCGCTTGGGCCCGGGACAGATACATCAGGTCGCCGTTCTCGTCGGCGTGTTCGACGGCCTCCCGGGCCAGCGCCAGCGCCCGGTCGACATCGCCGCCGGACGCCTCGGCCAGCGCGGCGAGCATCGCGGAGGCGACCTCGCCGATACCGGTGTCCCGGGCCAGCCGCAGGCTCTCCCGGGCCAGGTCGAGCGCCCGGCCGCAGTGTCCGCAGCGCAGTTCGGTCTCCGCGAGGCCGCGCAGGAAGTGGACCTCGCTCTCGACCGATCCGCGCCGGCGCACCTCGCGCAGCAGGGTGGTGATGGTGGCCCGCGCCTCGGGCAGCTGGTCGCTCATGATCAGCCAGCGGAACCGGGCCGAACCGACGCCGTTGTGATGGACCGTCACCTCCGGGTCCTGGGGCTCCTTCAGCGCGCGTTTGATGGTCGCGGGCGCGTCCGGGTGGCCCATCAGGGTCTCGGTCTGCGCCTGGAAGGAGAGCGCCATCAGCTCCGTGTGCCGGTCGCCGCCGCGAGCGGCCAGCTCCGCCGCGCGCGCCGCCTCCTCGCGGCACTCGGCGAAGTCGCCCTCCACGAGCACCGCCCGCCAGGCCAGTTGGTAGTGGATCAGGGCGAGCAGCCGTGGGTCGTCGCCCGCGTCGGCCAGCGCCTGCGGGAAGACGGAGTCGACCTCTGTCATGGCGTGGCCGGCCGTGTCGATCACGATGATCCAGGCCCGCACCCGCTCGTCGGGCACAGCCGTCCCGTCGAGCACCTGGCGGGCGATGTCCCGCGCGAGATCCAGGTCACCGGAGGTGATCGCGTCCTCGGCGGCCCGCAGCCGGTGCTCGTCCGGGCTCGGCACGCTGTCGGCCGGGGTGTGCCGGACGGCGAGCTGCCCGAGCGAGGCCGCCACCGACGGTGCCCCGCGGTCCCGGGCCAGCGCGGCGGCCTCGGCGAGCCGGGCGGCCACCTCCGGATCCGTGCCCTCGGTGGCCAGGGCGAGGTGCCGGGCCCGCTCGATGGGGTCGGAGGCGGCCGTGGACAGCGCGGCGTGCGCGGCCCGGCGCTCCTGGGCGCTCGCCTCGGCGTACAGCGCGGCCGAGACCAGGGGATGCGCGAACCGTACGGCCGGACCCTCGGGCTCGGTGGCCAGCAGCCCGAGGGCGGCGGCCTGGGCGGTCTCGGCCTCGGCGTTCTCCCGGCCCGCCTCGTGCAGCAGGGCAAGGGTGGGACGGGCGCCGGCGCTCACCACGAGGAGGGTGCGGCGGGCGTCGTCCGACAGCATCTCCAGCCGGCTGAGGACCAGCGCGCGCAGCGAGGTCGGCACCGGCAGGGGCTCGCCGGGGCGCGGGGGAGTGGGGCTCTCTGCGAGGGCCCGGCCCAGTTCGAGGGCGTACAGCGGATTGCCCGCGCTGGTGCGGTGGATCTCCCGCAGGGTCGAACGCGGCAGGCCGCCGTAGCCCCGGTGGTCGAGGAGCGCCGCCACCTGGGAGTGGGTCAGCGGGTTGACCCGGACCGCGAGGGTGTCGGGTGTGGACGCGCGTAGATAGCGGTCGTACTCCTGGCCGTCCGACCGACCGGCGAACACCATGCGGACGGGGTCGTCGCCCAGGCGGCGGGCGGCGAAGCCGAGCAGTTCGGTGCTGGCGGTGTCCAGCCACTGGAGGTCGTCGGCGACGACGAGGACGGGGCCCTTGGCGGCCAGCGCGCGCAGTGCGGACAGCACGGCCAGCCGCAGCGCGAGGCCGTCGCGCTGGAGCGTGGACTCGCCGCGGCCGGTGAGCGCCGCCTCCAGGGCGACACGCTGGGCGACGGGCAGTTGGGCGGACACCTCGTCGAGGGCGAGGCCGAGAAGGTCGGCGAGTGCGAGGAAGGGGAGATGCGATTCGGACTCGGTGGCGGAGCAGCGCAGCACGGTTCGTGCCGATTCGCCGTATTCTGCGGCCAATGTCCGCAGGACGGTGGACTTTCCGATTCCGGCGGGTCCGTGCAGCAGTACGCTGCCGCCGCGCGAAAGCTGCTCGCGGGCCCCGATGAGTGCCTCGTCCCGGCCTATGAGCAGGTCAGAGCGGCATCGGCCAGACTCCTGGAAGTCCCGTCGCACGGTCACCGCTCCCCTCCTGTGTCGTGTGGGCCCCAATATTAGGCAACAGATCTTTGAATTTCGGACCGGCGGTGTGGTGAGCCGAATAACAGGACGGTAGCGGCATGGGGAAATTCAAGTCACTTGTGAATGAATACGCCTTATGCGTGTGCGGAGCGTGACGAGATTCTTCGCCGATCGCAAGTCGTTGCCCGATCGGACGTGGCGCTCACCCCCGTTCAGGGGTAGGGAGACCTGCGACACGGATTACACGATGCCGGGGAGTCGCCCGGCGACGGTCCGGGATCGAGGAGGACTGATGACGACGGTGACCGAGCGCTTCCGCGAGGCACGGGACTTTCTGCTGGCCCACCGCGAGGACTACGCCACCGCCTACGAGGGTTTCAGCTGGCCCCGACCCGAGCGCTTCAACTGGGCCCTGGACTGGTTCGACGTCATCGCGGACGGGAACGACCGCACCGCCCTGCACATCGTCGAGGAGGACGGCTCCGAGACCAAGCTGTCCTTCGCCGAACTGTCCGCCCGCTCCGACCGGGTCGCGGGCTGGCTGCGCGGGCGCGGGGTCCGCCCCGAGGACCGGCTCCTCGTCATGCTCGGCAACCAGACCGAGCTGTGGGAGACGGCCCTCGCCGCGATGAAGCTCGGCGCCGTCGTCATCCCCGCCACCCCCCTCCTCGGCCCCGCCGATCTGCGCGACCGCGTGGACCGCGGCCGGGTCGCCCATGTCCTCGTCCGCGCCGAGGACACCGACAAGTTCGACGAGGTGCCCGGCGGTTACACCCGGATCGCGGTGGGCGGCACCCCCGAGGGCTGGCAGCCGTACGAGGACGCGTACGACGCCTCGGCGGAGTTCACGCCGGACGGGCCGACCCACTGCGACGACCCCCTGATGCTCTACTTCACCTCGGGCACGACCGCCCGCCCCAAACTGGTCGAGCACACCCACGCGTCGTACCCCATCGGGCACTTGGCGACCATGTACTGGATCGGCCTCAAGCCCGGCGACGTGCATCTGAACATCTCCTCGCCCGGCTGGGCCAAGCACGCCTGGTCCAACCTCTTCGCGCCCTGGAACGCCGAGGCGACCGTCTTCATCCACAACTACACCCGCTTCGACCCGGCCCGGCTGATGGCCGAGATGGACCGCGCGGGCGTCACCTCCTTCTGCGCCCCGCCGACCGTCTGGCGCATGCTCATCCAGGCCGACCTGACCCAGCTGCGCACCCCGCCGCGCGAGGCCGTGGCCGCCGGGGAGCCGCTCAACCCCGAGGTCATCGAACAGGTGCGCCGCTCCTGGGGTGTCACGATCCGGGACGGCTTCGGCCAGACGGAGACCGCCGTCCAGGTTTCCAACAGCCCAGGGCAGCCCCTGAAGACGGGCTCCATGGGCCGCCCGAGCCCCGGCTACAAGGTCGTCATCCTGGACCCCGTCTCGGGCGAACCGGGCGCGGACGAGGGCGAGATCGCGCTCGACCTCGCCACCCGCCCGGTCGGCGTCATGACCGGCTACCACGGCGACGCCGACCTCACGGCGGAGGCGATGGCCGGCGGCTTCTACCGCACCGGGGACATCGGTTCGCGCGACGGGGACGGCTACATCACGTACGTCGGCCGGGCCGACGACGTCTTCAAGGCGTCCGACTACAAGATCTCCCCCTTCGAGCTGGAGAGCGCGCTCCTTGAGCACGAGGCCGTGGCGGAAGCGGCCGTGGTCCCCGCGCCGGACGAACTGCGCCTGGCCGTACCGAAGGCGTACATCGTGCTCGCGGCGGGCTGGGAGCCGGGACCCGACACCGCGAAGGTGCTGTTCGAGCACAGCCGCGAGGTCCTCGCCCCCTACAAGCGCCTGCGCCGACTGGAGTTCGCCGACCTGCCCAAGACGGTCTCCGGCAAGATCCGCCGGATCGAACTGCGCGAGGCGACGGCGGCGGGCTCGGCGAACGAGTACCGGGAGGAGGACTTCCGGTGAGTTCGGCGAGTTGGGTGAGTTGGGTGAGTTCCTGCACCCAAGGGATCGGCGCGCTCGTCATCCAAGGTCCTCATGTCGGCAGCAGCACGAGTGAACCGGCTGTGGCGCGGGACTCGATCGCCCGATGGGCCTGTGCCGCGTCGGGCAAGGCGTAGGTGCCACCGAACCGTATGCGCAGTATGTCTTCGGATATCGCGCCGAAGACCTCGTTCGCGCGCCACAGCACCTCGGCGCGGGTGCGGACGAAGTGTGGCAGCACCGGCCGGGTCACGACCAGCGAACCCAGTTCGGCCAGACGTTGCAGATCGAACGGCGGCACTCGACCGCTCGCGGAGCCGAACAACGCGAGTGTGCCCCGCGGCCGGAGCGAGGCGAGGCTCGACTCGAAGGTGGCCGCACCGACGCCGTCGTAGACGGCGGAGACGCCTTCGCCGTCCGTCAGTTCCCGGACCCGAGCGGCGAGTTCGTCGCCGTAGCGCAGCACGTGCCCGGCCCCGGCCTCCCGGGCGAGCTTCTCCTTCTCGTCGGTGGACACGGTGGTGATCACCTCGGCGCCCCGCGCCGCGGCCCATTGCACCAGAAGCTGGCCCATACCGCCGGCGCCCGCATGAACCAGGATCGCGTCTCCGGGCGTCGGCCGGTACACCGACTCCAGGAGGTAGTGCGCGGTCATTCCCTGCAACAACGCGCCACCGGCGACCTGCCAGTCGATCCCGTCGGGCACCGGCACGCACTGGTCGGCCGGCACCGCCACGAGTTCGGCATAGCTGGCCCTGCCGTACGCCCAGGCCACCCGGTCCCCGACGGCGACCTCGGCTCCCTCGCACGCCGCCACGACCTCGCCTGCTCCTTCGAGGCCCGGAACGGGGAGTTCGGCGGGATACTCCCCTCTGCGCACATACACGTCGCGGTAGTTCACGCCGATCGCCCTGGTCCGCACCAGCACCTCGCCCGGTCCGGGAACCGGGTCCGGCATCCGGCGGTAACGAAGAGCATCCGGGCCGCCGGGCTCGGTGACCACTACTGCGTGCACGAGGTCTCCCTTTCTCGCTCGCGTCGGTCCGACCGCATCACGTTGCCTGGGCCTTCTGTTCGCGGCGGAATCGGTACAGCACCGGTTCGGTGTAGCCGTTCGGCGCCGTCGCGCCCCGGGCGATCAGTTCGCGGGCCGCCTGCCACACGAGGGAGGCTTCCCCTGCGGGCAGCAGCGGCCGGTAGCCCGGTTCGTCGCGGAGGCGGTCGTCGAGGACCGCGGCCGTCCGGCGCAGACCGTCGTCCACGTCCCGCACGGTGATCACGTCGTGGTGCAGCCAGTTCGCCAGCAGCTGGGTCGACATCCGCAGGGTGGCGCGATCCTCGAGTACGACGACACCGTCGAAGGCGGGCATCGGGGAACTGGCGACGGCGCGCTCGATCCAGCGCACCGCGTAGCCGAGAACGGTGTAGCAGTGGGCGTCCAGCTCCGTCCGTAGATCGGTGAGGGTTCCGGTCTCGGCGACAGGCGGGCGCAGGAGCTCGCCGAGCGAACGGCGCGGTCCTGCCGCCGCGATCTCGCGCTGTACGTCGGCGACGTCCACCCGGTGGTAGTGCACGGCGTGCAGGGTCGCGGCGACGGCGGTCGGCACCCAGGTCATCCCCGCGCCCAGGGAGAGCTGGCCGATCTTGGACGCGAACAGGTCGCCCATCCGGTCGGGCGTGGGCCACATGCCAAGACCGATCAGTGCCCGGCCCTGAAGGCCGTGGGCCAGGCAGGTGTCGACGTGCCACTGCTCGTAGGCCAGCTGCCAGTGCTGGGTCTTCATGGCGGCCTTGGGCACCATGGGCCCGGCCGCCATCGAGGTGTGGATCTCGTCGGCGGTCCGGTCGAGCAGGCCGTTGTTGGTGGAGACGACCCGATGCCGGACCGCCTCAAGGCACGCCGCCAGGTTGACGGTGGTGCGCCGCTCCTCGTCCAGCAGCCCGAGTTTCACCGTGTGATCCGGCAGTCCGAGCAGGCGCTCGACGCGGCCGAACAGCTCGTCGACGAAGGCGAACTCGTCCGGCCCGTGCAGTTTCGGCACCGCCAGATACACCGCGCCGGCACGGGAGTTCACGCGGGAGGTGTCGCCCCGCAGGTCGTGCAGCGCCGCCAGGGTGGCGATCACGGCGTCGACGATGACTTCCGGCACCTCGGCGCCCTCGCGGTCGAGGATCGCGTCCGTGGTCATCAACTGCCCGACGATCCGGGCGAACAGCAGTGCCCGCCCGGGCAGCGAGATCCGGCCGCCGTCCGGGGCGGTGTACCAACGATCGGGATCCATGCCGCCGCCACCGTGCCGCGCGGTGTAGCTGCCGCACATCAGACGCAACCAGGCACGGTAGACCTCGATCTTGTCCGCGACGTCCACGGCGGCGACACAGTCCTCGAAGTCCATGATCGTACTGATCCCGGACTCCGGGACCACGTCCTGGAGGCCGGCCGCGTCGAGGCGGCCGAACTCGCCGTCCGGGTCGAACCGGATCTCGACGTGCAGGTGATGATGTTCGATCAGCACGACCGACGGCCGAGCGGGATCACCGCGGAATCCGGCCAGCCGCGCCGTGCGGGCCAGCGTGCTGAACGTGCCGTCGGACAACCGCACGCGCAAGGCGCCGTCGATGACCTGATAGCGCGTCGATTCCGCGTGCGAGCCCTCGTCGAGCGGCGCCATCACGTCGAGAACGCCCCGAGTGAAGTCGATGACCGCCTCGCGGCGTTCGGCGGCGTCGCCCGGAGGGATCACGTCGGTCTCGTACAGGGTGCGATACAGCGACCCCCACCGGGCGTTGACCCCTTCGAGCACGAAGGGCTCGTCGACCACCGGCACCAGCAGTTGTGGACCGGCGATCCGCGTGATCTCCGCGTCCGCGCCGGCGGTGTCCACGGTGAAAGGCTCCGGTGTCGCGACCAGGTAGCCGATCTCTGTCAGGTACCGGCGATACGCGTCCGCGTCGAAGTTCTCGCCGCGGTGCTCGGTGTGCCAGGCGTCCACGCTGTCCTGCAGTTCGCGGCGCCGGTCCACCAACGCGCGATTGCGCGGCGCGAGGTCGTCGATCAGCTGCTCGAACCCGGCCCAGAACTCCCCGGCAGCCACGCCGATGCCGGGGAGAACCTCCAGTTCCACGAAATCCCGAAACGCGCGCGCGACCCGCAGGGCCCCGATCCGGACCCGCACGTCCGCGGCGACTTCAGCGATGCTCATAAAGGCACCACACCATTGTCGCCTCCAATTTCTTCAAGATCTTCAGATTCTCGATGGATTCGACGACGTCCACCGATCCGATGCAGGCATCGACGACCTGCTCGCTCACCAGCCGTGCTGCCTCCGGTTTCGCCCGCACCGTCGAGACCGTCACGTCGACCGGCATGTGCTCGCGCACGAACTGCAGGGTGGCCGGGTGTGATGCCGCCGAGCGGATGTCCGCGATCTCGCCGGAGAACTCCGAATGGACCGCGACGCACATGGGCTTGGTCGGCGATTCCCAGACCCCGACCATCGTCATCGATCGCAGCTTGCTGAAATGAAGATCGACCCAGGAGTCGACCACTGATCCGTTGCTCATGTCCAGATACCCGGCGGCGACCAGCGCCCTGCCGCCGTGTGTCTCGGAATCGTCGATGGCGGCACGAAAGGAGGGGAAGAGCTCGATGTTCTCGCCCCCGATGCGTACGGCCTCCGCGTGCGCGTCCGTCCCCGACGGACCGAGCGTCTTGATGACGTCCTGCTTCACCATGTTGCAGTCCCCGTACTGCTGGAAGCTCTGAATTCGTACGTTGTCAGGTGGGCGGCCTCGCCGACGGTGCGGCAACCGGACAGGGCGAGATCCGTCTCGAGTTCCTCGCGCAGCAGCGACAGCACGGCGTCGACGCCCGCCTCGCCGCCGACGGCGAGCCCGTAGAGGACCGGCCGCCCCAGCAGGACGCCGTCGGCGCCGCGCGCCAGGGCCTTCAGTACATCGGCCCCTGATCGGACGCCGCCGTCGACGAGTACTTCCACCGTGTCTCCCACCGCGGCCCGGATCTCCGGCAGCACCGTGAGTGCGGGCACGGCTCCGTCGAGCTGACGCCCGCCGTGATTGGAGACCACCAGCGCGTCCACGCCCGCGCGCGTCGCCCTGAGGGCGTCCTCGCGCGTCAGGATGCCCTTCACGACGAGCGGCAGCCGGGTGCGCGCCCGCAGCCATTCGATGTCGCTCCAGGACAATGAGGGGTCGAACATCTCGGTGGTGTGCGAGGCGACGGCCGAGCCTTCGGCCGAGGCCCGTTGCGCTCCGATCGCGGCCTCGCCGCGGAAGTGGGCGGCGTAGACGTCGGGCGGCAGTGCGAAGCCGTTGCGCTGGTCCTTGAGGCGGCGGCCCAGCCGGGGCACGTCGACGGTGAGCATGAGCGCCTGGCAGCCCGCGGCTTCGGCCCGGCTCACCAGTTCCGTCGTGGCGCCCCGGTCCCGCAGCCAGTACAGCTGGAACCACAGGTCGGCACCCGACTCGGCGATGCGCTCCACCGGTGTCCCGCTGAGCATCGCCACGGTGAACGGCACACCCGCCTTCTTCGCCGCGCGTGCGGTGGCCGCCTCGCTCTCAGGATGGACCAGCCCGTGGTAGGCCATCGGCGCGACGGCCACCGGCAGGCTCGCCTCGGTGCCGACCAGACGGGACGCGGTCGACACGTGCGACACGTCCCGCAGCATCCGCGGCGCCACGTACAGGTTGTCGAAGGTGCGCCGGTTGGCGGCCACGCTCAGTTCCGCACCGCTGCCGCCGGAGACGAAGTCCCAGGATGCGGGCGGTATCACGGCGCGGGCCGCGTCGGTGAACTCGGCCACGGACTGCGGCCGACTCGGTTGCCCGGCCTCCGTCACCTCCGTCACCGTTCCTCCCGCTGGCTCCGCTCCGCCTTCCTGGCCTCGAACAACGCCTTGACGTTGCCCTTGCCGAAGGTCTCGGCACCGACCCGCTCGATCACCTCGAAGAAGAAGGTGTTACGCGGATGCGTGGAGTGCGTGAAGATCTGGAACAGCTCGCCGCCGTGGTCCCGGTCGGCGAGGATGCCCAGTCCGCGCAGTTGCTCGAGTTCGTGGCGGGCCACGCCGCCGATGCGGTCGGGCAGCTGGTCGTAGTAGGCGCCCGGAGTGTCGAGGAAGTCCACCCCGCGCCCGCGCAGCTTCTGGACGGCCGTCACGATGTCGGCGCAGCCGAACGCGATGTGCTCGATCCCGGGCCCGGCGTTGTTCTGCACGAACTCCGCGATGAAGTCCAGCGCCTGCCCCGGCTTCGCGGCGGACTCGACGATGGTGAACGTGACGTCGCCCGCGGCGTTGCGCACGACCTGGGAATCCATACCCTGACCGCCGACCATGGTCCGGTCCTCGAAGATCACCGAGAAGCCCAGGACGGATTCGTAGAACTTCACCGCGTTCCGAAGGTCGCCGGCGCCGACGAGGTAGGCGAAGTGGTCGAGCACGCCGAACTCCGCGGGCGCCCGCGACGCGGACTCCTGTGCCGGGACGATGCCCGGCGGCAGTTGCCCGGGATCTGCATCGTCCGGGCGTTCGACCAGGCCGTGCCGGACGTCACCGAACGCGCCGAAGCCGGCCACCAGCACACCGGCGCGCTCGACCGGCTGAAGCACGGCTTCGGCGCCGTTGGCCACGGCCTCCGCGAAGGCCGTACGGACCGACGGCGTGCGCAGCCAGATGTTGGCCACGCCGTCGCCATGGGCGCGGACCCACGTGGACACCGGGGAACCCTCGGTCAGCCCCTGGGTGACTAAGAGGACGATGTCCCCCTGCCTTAACGCGATCGAGCGGTGGGACCGGACGCTCGTGCTCGACGTTCCCGCTATCTCGAAGGCGTATTTCGAGACAAGATCTTCGACGGTCGCGTCAATGTCTCCGACATAGAACTCGACGTGATCCAACCGAGCATCACGCAACACATGCATGGCAGTTCTCCAAACGCATTGAAGTCGACCGAAAACAGACTCAGGCCCTTTTGTTGCTTGCTCAACTCGAACGTACCGTCCCCTCGGGCGGCTTGACAACGGCCACATTCGGCGGCGCGACGGAACACGAGATTGAATCCATGTTTCACGACACATCTAGTGCACGCTGAGCAGGTAATTCGGAATCGCCGGTTGCAATTCTCGCAAATCTGAGGCTCGGTATTCTGTGGATTTCGTCGAACTTTCCCGGAGCCCGTCCTGGTGAGGCGAACATGTGGACAAGCAGAGAAGCGCCTCCACGTCTGGAGGCGCTTCTGAGTAACGTTCCGGGCCGATCCGCTGCTCACTCCCGCGCGGTGATCACCGCGGGATCGTCGCGGGCGCCACGCGATCCGGTGAGTCGGCTGTTTCCGAGACGGTATGCCGCACGGAGAGCAGCGACACGCACGCGATCAGCGCGGACAGGGCCGGAATGGCCACTGGTCCCCCCGTCGACAGGGCGAGTCCGCCGACGGCGCCGCCGACGGCGACGCCCAGGAACTGCACGGAGAAGTGCAGCCCCAGAGCCTGGGACCGCTGCGAGGGCGCCAGGGCGGCGATCCGTGTCTGCTGGGAGATCCCGCCGCAGCACCAGGCGGCACCCAGGCAGAACAGCACCGGAAACGCGGCGATCTCCACGACGGTGCGGGGATGCCAGGCGGTGCCGACGGCGATGGTCGCGAGGAGCAGCGCCATCAGCGAGAGAGCCACGCGCAGCACCCGCGCCACGGGCACCTTGATCAGGATCTTGCCGATCGTGCGCCCGGCCAGGAACGCGCCCGCGCCGAAGACGATCATCAGCGCCGCGACACCCTGGCTTCCCATCCTGGTCGCCCGCTCGACGATCGGCGCGAGATACGTGTAGGTGCAGTACGCGGCGAGGAACACCCCGAAGGTGGTCAGCAGACTCCACCGGACGGCCGGGCTGCGCAGCAGTTCGGTCCGGCCGGTGCCGAGGGGAGCCGCCGGCACCGTCGGCAGCAGGACCGCGAGTATCAGCGCGGTCGTCAGCGCCAGGATCGTGACGAACAGGAACGTACCCCGCCAGCCGAACAGTCCGCCGATCAAGGTGCCGAGCGGCGCGCCCAGGGTGAGCGCCAGCGCGTTGCCGCTGGCGGTGACCGCGATCGCGTTGGGCATGTCCTGCGGACGGCACAGCGCGGCCGCCGCCGCGGCGGCCGGCCCGGCCAGCAGGGCCGCGCTCGCCGCGGCCAGCACGCGCGCCGCCGCGAGCACGGCATAGTCGAGGGCGCACGCCGCGAGGGCGTTGCTGAGCGCGAAAACCAGCATGGCCCAGATCAGCACCGACTTCGGCGGCACCCTCCGGAACGCGCCGATCAGGGGCGGCCCGGCCAGGGCGTAGACCAGCGCGAAGACCGTGACCAGCTGTCCGCACACTGAAACGGACACATCCATGGAGTCCGCGACCGCCGGCAGCACGCCGGCGATGACATAGCCCTCGGTGCCGACGGTGAAGGTGGCCAGGGCCAGCACGTAGATCCGGGGGTTCATGCCGGTTCCGGCGCGGTGGGAACCGGTACGGCCAGCCGCCGGCGCGCGAGGTCGTCGGCGGCCCGCGCTGTCGTGATCCTCGTGCGCGCGGCCGTCTCGAACAGGCCGGTCAGGGTGTCGGCGATCGACTCGATGCGCTTGACCGCTTCCGCCGGTTCGTCGCCGAGGACCTCGCGCGAGACCGCGTTGACGACACCGCCGGCGTTGGCGATGTAGTCGGGGGCCCAGAGGATCTCGCGCTCCCGCAACAACTCCGCCACGGCGGGATCGGCCAGTTGGTTGTTGGCCGCGCCCGCGACCGCGCCGCATCGCAGTCGCGCCACCAGATCCCGGGTCAGCAGGCCGCCGAGCGCGGCGGGGACGAGCACGTCCACCTCGGCGGTGGCCGCCGCGTCGGGTTCGGCGAACACCGCGCCCAGTTCCGCGCCGAGCGAGCGCTTCGCCGGGTCGACATCGCTCAGGACCAGGCCGGCTCCCGCCGCCGCCAACTGCCGGGCGATCTGCTCCCCGACGTGTCCCAGGCCGACCACCGCGAATCGCCTGCCCGCCAGGTCCGGCGAGCCGAACAGCGCCAGGCAGGTCGAGCGCAGCGCGGCGACGACGCCCAGGGCCGTGAACGGCGAGGGGTCACCGCTGCCGCCGACGGCCTCCGGCCGGCAGAACACGTACTCGGTCCGTTCGCCGATGACCGCCATGTCGGCCGGTCCGGTACCCGCGTCGGGACCGGTCACGTAGGCGCCCTCGAACTCCGCCACGATGTCGCCGACGTCGTGCAGCGCCGCGCGGCGTTCGTCCGCGGTGAGGCTCCGCCCGGCGGGGACGACCACGACCGTCTTGCCGCCGCCGTTCGGCAGTCCGGCGGCAGCGCACTTACGGGTCATGCCCTCCGACAGGCGCAGCGCGTCGCGCAGGCCGCTCTCCCAGCTGTCGTACGCCCACATCCGGCAGCCGCCGACCGCACGGCCGAGAACGGTGGAGTGCACGGCGACGACGATCGGCAGCCGGCTCCGCCGCCCGCGTCGCATCACGACCGATTCATGACTGAACTCCATCGGAGTCTCCACGCGTCCTCCAGTGCACCCAGATGCTTTCGGCCCGTCGCCGGGGACCAGGCCCCCGCGGCGTCCGCTGTCCAGCCTGCCGACGACCGGTCGGCGGGACCAGAACCGAATCCGAGAACTTCCCGGCGTCGTCTTTGCGAAGTCCACAAAAGGGCGGCATGCGCGTTCTTGATCGCCTCTCGTCGACGCGTGGTCACAGGAAGCTGCCATACAATCGCGAGAGAGATCACTATGAAATCCACATCGGGAGGGGCGATGGTGGAGTCTGTGACCGAGGGGGCCGGGGCTCAGCCCGACACCACCGTGACGTGGCAGCCCGTCGTCGAACTCTGCGAATCACTCGCCGCAGAACTGCCCACGGTGATCCCGAACATCGTCGACCGCATACGGTTCGAAATCCCGAGCTATCAGATCGTGGACCGCGATCAGCAGGAACGCGACGTCACCCGCCACTACCAGGGACTGCTGACCGGCGTGGCCGCACGCCGCTCGCCCACCCGCGAAGAGGTCGAGGCCGCGCACGCACTCGGAGCCGAACGCGCCGCCACCGGCCTGCCGTTGCACGCCCTCGTCGAGGCCTACCACGTCGGCTACCGCGAGATGTGGAACGTGCTGCTCGCTCGTGCCCAGTCGCACGACACCCGGGTCGTCGCGCAACTCGTCTCGATCGTCGGGATGGTCTGGACGTGGGTGCAGCATTCCAGCAGCGCGGCCGCCGAGGCGTACGGCGTCGCCGTACGCGCCGCCGACGCCACGCTCCTGAGGCTGACCCACCAGTTCCTCGACGGCCTTGCCACCGCCGCGCCCGCAGGCGTCGACCTCGAACAACTGGCCGCCGCCCTCACCTTCGACCCGGCCGGCGAGTTCCAGGCTCTGTGCTCACCGGCCGAGGCCTGGACCGACGAGCGCATGATGGATCTGCGGCACCGCCGGTGGCCGGGCACGCTGCGCTGCGCGACCCGCGGCAACCTCATGATCGCCCTGATCCAGGACATCTCGCCGCAGGCCGTGGTCGAAGCGGCCCAGCGGCAGAACCCTGATGCGAGCTTCGGCGTCGGCCTGCGGCGGACCGGGCTGCCCGGCGCCGCGATGAGCATGGCGGACGCGAGAGCGGCGCTGCCGCTGACGGATCCGGGACAGGTGAAGTCCTTTGCCGACCACTGGCTGCTCGCCACCTTGGCGCCCACCGCGCAACGCTTCGCGGTGCTGCTCGAGCCGCGCAGAGAGGCCGCGCGACAACACCCCGACCTGGCGGAGACAGTGCTCAGGTTCGCCGAGAACGGCTTCTCGCTCAGCGCGACCGCCCGCGTCCTGCACGTACATCCGAACACCGTGAAGTACCGCCTGCAGCGCTGGCAGCAACTCACGGATTGGGACGTACGCACCTGGCAGGGCCTGTCGTCCACCATCATCGCGCTCGGCCTGCCGACACTCTGAAACGCTCATCCGACCAGGTCCGCAAGCGGCGGACGACGCGCTGCGTGCTGGACGCTGCTTCAGGGCCTGCGCATGCAGACGCGCGGCCAGCGGTCGAGGCCGTGCTCGGCCTCGGCGGCGCGGATCTTCCGCAGGCCCGGGGTGAGTTCGGCCTCGTCGAGGGTGCGGAAGCCGAGGCGGGCGTAGTAGGGCGCGTTCCAGGGGACCTCGGTGAACGTGGTCAGGGTGAGGTGCGTCAGGCCTTCCTCGGCGGCGCGGTCGGTGGCGTACGCGAGGAGGGCTTCGCCGATGCGGCGGTGGGCGAAGTCGGGGTGGACGGAGATCTGTTCGATGTGGAGGGCGCCGTCCACGGGTTCGGCGACCAGGTAGGCGACGGGGTGGTTCTCGTCGTCGGCGGCTACCCAGGCGTGGCCTGCTTCTCGGTATCGCTCCAGGACTTCGACGGAGGGCGGTTCGTCGTCGGCGATCTCCGCCATGTCGGGGGGTGCCGTGGGGGGTTGTCGGTTTGGTGCTGCGCCGTCGTGGCTGGTCGCGCCCCGCGGCGGAGCCGCATATCGATACCGCCCCGCGCCCCTTTGGGGCGCGGCCTTGCTGGAGCTGCTCAGGGTGCGGAAGGGGGTGCCTGCCGCGCGTTCGATTGCTCGGAGCGTCGGGAGTTCGGCGGGGGTGGCCGGGCGGATGTGCATTCGCCGAGTATCCGGCAGGGGGTGTGCTTCGGGTACTCGGGTTTTCGGTCTCAGACTCCGGTGGCGTCCAGGTCGTCGGCCGGGCTGTTGACCGGCTGCGGAGTGCCTGTCAGGTCGAGGACGAAGAGGGGGATGCCGAGGGTGTCGGCTCGGGCTCGGGCGTCGCTGTCGTAGCCGGCGAGGGAGAAGTAGACGCAGTTCGAGGACTCCGTCATCGCTGTCAGCCACAGGCACTCGATGTCCCGCAGTGATGCCGGGCTCACCGTCGGGTCGACCTGTGCCAGGACACCGCGCGCGGCCAGGCCGACGCCGGACGGGGGGCGCTGGTCCGCGCGGCGGATGTCCTGGTAGCCGAGCCAGCGCAGATAGAGCGCGGCGGCGGTGACGGCGTCGCGTGCGGTGCGGATGGTGACGGGCTGGAAGGCGCGCCGGGGGCGGGCGGACGGGTGGGGTCGCGGGGCGCGGAGGACGCCCGGGAGCTTCGCGGTGCCACTCGGAGGGGGCGCGGCGTCCGTCGGCTGGGGACGGTCTTCGGGGGCGTCCTGGGCCGCCCGTGTCACCGGGATGCGCAGGACCGTGCCGCAGGGGCAGCCCAGTTCGGGGTGCGGCCACTGGTCTCCCCGGCCGCAGGCCCCGCAGCGCACCGTGACCCACTCCTCGTCCCAGACCCGGTGGGTGACGGCTGTCGCGGACGCCCGTTCGTCGAGCGACGGACTGACGGGCTTACCGCACGCGCACGGATAGGAGGGTGCCGCGTACAGATGCTCGCGCAGGCAGGCCGGACATCGCACCGGCATGCTCTCGGCCATGGCCCACTCCACTACGTGATGTCGGGGTCAGAGCCCCATCGTGCTGCACGGAACCCCCGCTTGTCCGTCTCTTGACGGCCTTTCCGGCCCCACTTACATTGTTTCCAGATAGCAGAAATTAGGTTCCACAATGTGGAAACTGTCACGGAAGGCTCAACTCTCCGCGGGGCGCGACGGGAGTACGAATCCGAGGAGTTGCTCCATGGCACGTATGACCGCTGCCCGCGCGGCAGTCGAGATCCTCAAGCGGGAGGGCGTCACGCACGCGTTCGGTGTGCCCGGCGCGGCGATCAACCCCTTCTACGCGGCGCTCCAGGCCTCCGGCGGGATCAGCCACACCCTCGCCCGCCATGTCGAGGGCGCCTCGCACATGGCCGAGGGCTACACCCGCACCCACCCCGGCAACATCGGTGTCTGCGTGGGCACTTCGGGCCCCGCCGGCACCGACATGATCACAGGCCTGTACTCCGCGACCGGCGACTCGATCCCGATCCTCTGCATCACCGGACAGGCGCCCACCGCCGTGATCCACAAGGAGGACTTCCAGGCCGTCGACATCGCCTCCATCGCCCGGCCGGTCACGAAGATGGCCGTCACCGTCCTGGAGGCGGCCCAGGTGCCCGGCGTCCTCCAGCAGGCCTTCCATCTGATGCGGTCGGGCCGCCCGGGGCCGGTGCTGGTCGACCTGCCGGTCGACGTCCAGCAGACGGAGATCGAGTTCGACCCCGAGACCTACGAACCGCTGCCCGTCTATCGACCAGCCGCCACCCGCGCCCAGATCGAGAAGGCGCTCGCGATGCTCAACGCCTCGCACCGGCCGCTGATCGTGGCCGGCGGCGGCATCATCAACGCCGACGCGGCCGAACTCCTCGTCGAGTTCGCCGAGTTGACGGGCATCCCGGTCGTCCCCACCCTCATGGGCTGGGGCGCGCTGCCCGACGACCACGAGCTGAACGCCGGCATGGTCGGCCTCCAGACCTCGCACCGCTACGGCAACGCCACCTTCCTGGAGTCCGACTTCGTCCTCGGCATCGGCAACCGCTGGGCCAACCGCCACACCGGCCGGCTCGACGTCTACACCGCCGGCCGCACCTTCGTGCACGTCGACATCGAGCCCACCCAGATCGGCCGTATCTTCGCCCCCGACTACGGCATCGCCTCCGATGCCAAGGCCGCACTGGAGCTTTTCGTCACGGTGGCAAGGGAGTTGAGGGACACGGGCGGCCTCCCGGACCGCTCCGACTGGGCGGCGGCCACGCAGGAGCGCAGGGCCCGTCTCCAGCGCCGTACGCACTTCGACGACATCCCGATCAAGCCGCAGCGCGTGTACGAGGAGATGAACAAGGCCTTCGGCCCCGAGACGCGGTACGTGACCACGATCGGCCTCTCGCAGATCGCCGGCGCGCAGATGCTGCACGTCTACCGGCCCCGCCACTGGATCAACTGCGGCCAGGCGGGCCCCCTCGGCTGGACGATCCCGGCCGCGCTGGGCGTCGCCGTCGCCGACCCCGAGGCGTCCGTGGTCGCCCTCTCCGGGGACTATGACTTCCAGTTCATGATCGAGGAGTTGGCGGTCGGCGCCCAGCACTGCATCCCGTACGTCCACGTCCTGGTGAACAACTCCTACCTCGGCCTGATCCGGCAGGCACAGCGGGCCTTCGACATCGACTTCCAGGTCAACCTGGAGTTCGAGAACCTCAACTCACCCGAACTGGGCGCCTACGGCGTCGACCACGTCAAGGTCGCCGAGGGCCTCGGCTGCAGGGCGATCCGCGTGACGGACCCGGCCGAACTGGCCACCGCCTTCGAGCAGGCCAAGAAGCTGGCGGCCGAACACCGGGTCCCGGTGGTCGTCGAGGCGATCCTGGAACGCATCACGAACATCTCCATGTCGACGACCAACGACATAGGAAACGTGGTGGAGTTCGAGGACATCGCGACCGAACCGGGGCACGCGCCGACCTCGATCAGGCCGCTGAAGGTCTGACCGCGACGACACGCGAGAAAGGGGTGCCCGCTTGGGCACCCCTTATTGCTTCCCCCGTTGTTCCCCCGTGCGTTGTTCCCCGTGCTGCTCTCAATGTGCCCGAACCCGGCGGCAGTTGAAGCCCCCGGAGCCGTGTTCAGAGCTAGATTGAGGGTTGCGTAGCCGCCGTACGCAAGCCGCCGTACGCAAGCCGCCGTACGCAAGCCGCCGTACGCAGGCGGCCGGGTACGCGCGCCCTCGCCGCGGCACCCTCACTGCTCGTGATGCTCCGAGAGCCCAGGCCAGTCCTCGGGCCCGCCGCCCTGCCACTCGACGAGGTCGCTCGTCTCGGGGTCGATCCACTCCAGATCGGCGAGTCGCAGCGCCTCGACGACATCGTCGAGGTGGGAGGCGACCCCGAGTGTCTCGTCCCCGGCGGTGACCCGCCTCGATCCGTCCAGGGCCGGGGGATGCACGACGATGCTGGGTACGTCCATGCTCCCAGCGTGCTGCCCGCGCACCCGTTCCGCACATCGGGAACCGGGCCACGCGGGCAGGGGGAATCGCCGTGGGTTTCCGGGCGGCGCCAACGCCTGGGCGCGACAGGACAGTTGTCAGCGGTGGCGCCGCCCGGAAGATCTGGGGGAGGGAGGGTGGAAGGGGCGTCAGGCCTTGGTGCCCGACAGGCGTTCCACGCCCCGCAGCAGCGCCGAGTGGTCCAGGCCCCCGTCGCCCTGGGTACGCAGGGACGCGACGAGTTGGGCGACCACCGCGCCGACCGGCAGCGCGGCGCCGACCGTGCGGGCCGCGTCCGTCACGATGCCCATGTCCTTGTGGTGGAGGTCGATACGGAAGCCCGGCGCGAAGTCGCGGTTCAGGAAGTTGTCCTTCTTGCGCGCCAGCACCGTCGAGCCGGCCAGCCCGCCGCCCAGCACCTCAAGCGCCGCCCGCAGGTCCACGCCCGACTTCTCCAGGAAGACCACGGCCTCGGCGCACGCCTGGATGTTGACGGCGACGATCAGCTGGTTCGCGGCCTTCACCGTCTGGCCGGAACCGTGCGGACCGCACAGCACGATGGTCCTGCCCAGCGCCTCGAAGATCGGCTTCGCCACGTCGAAGTCGGCCTGCGCACCGCCGACCATGATGGACAGCACGGCCTCGACCGCGCCCGCCTCACCGCCCGAGACGGGCGCGTCCAGCACCCGGACGCCCTTCTCGGCCGCCGCCTTCGCCAGGTCCACCGACGTCTGCGGGGTGATCGACGACATGTCGACGAGCAGGGCACCGGGCCGCACATTCGCGAGGATGCCCTCGGGGCCGTACGCGACCGCCTCGACCTGCGGTGACGCGGGCACCATCGTGATCACCACGTCCGCGTCGCGCACGGCCTCGGCGATCGAGCCGGCCGCGGTGCCGCCGGCTGCGACCAGTCGGTCGAGCTTGTCCTGTTCCAGGGTGAAGCCGGTGACGTCGTAACCCGCCTTGATCAGGTTCTCGGACATGGGGGAGCCCATGATGCCGAGGCCTATCCAGGCGACCCGGGGGAGATTGCTCATGATGGGGTGCCTCTCTGGCTCTTTGGTTCTCTGTCGGTCTGCTGCTCTGCTGCTCTGCGGTGTCAGGGGGTTCGGCGCGCCTCGTACGGCAGCCAGTCGAAGGCCTCGGCGCTCGGCCGGTCGCCCGGCTTGTACTCCAGGCCGACCCAGCCCGCGTAACCGGCCTTGCACAGCCGGTCGAGGTGGTCCGCGAGGGGGAGCGTGCCGGTGCCGGGGGCGCCACGGCCGGGGTTGTCGGCGATCTGGACGTGGCCCGTCTTCGCGGCGAACTCGTCGATGACCGACGGGAGGTCCTCGCCGTTCATGGACAGGTGGTAGAGGTCCATCAGGAAACGGGCGTTGTCGAGGCCCGTCGCCGCGTTGACCCGGTCGACGACCTCCACGGCGGCCGGGGCGCTGACCAGCGGGTACCGGGGCGACTCCGGCCTGTTGAGCGCTTCTACGAGGAGGATCGCGCCGATACGGTCGGCGGCCCGGGCCGCGAGCACCAGGTTCTCCAGCGCCAGCGCGTCCTGCTCCGCCGGGTCCACGCCCTCGATCCGGTTGCCGTACAGCGCGTTGAGGGCGCCGCAGCCGAGCGACTCGGCCAGACCGGCGGCCACCTCGATGTTGGCGCGGAACTGCTCGGACTCCGCCCCGGGCAACGAGAGGGCGCCCCGGTCCGGGCCCGGCAGCTGTCCGGCGTAGAAGTTCAGACCGGTGAGCCGGACGCCCGCGTCCTCGATCGCGGCCCGCAGGGAGTCCAGCTCGGACTGTTCCGGCGTGGGGGAGTCGAGCCAGGGCCACCACAGCTCGACCGCGGTGAAACCGGCCGCCCGGGCCGCCGCCGGGCGCTCCAGGAGCGGGAGTTCCGTGAAGAGGATCGACAGGTTGACGTTGAAGCGCTGCTCTGTGAATCCCATGGCCGTCGACGCCCCTCTTGGTTCGATCTTCGCGATCTGAATTCCGTATTGTGGAAATATATTTCTGTCTACTGGAAGATTGCCGCCGGGCGTCGGAGCTTGTCAAGAGGGCTCTCCCGAGTGGTCTCTCCTGTGGTCTCCCAAGTGGCGGGGTGGGAAGAGGGCGGTTAGACAGGTGCAACGTTCATATGAGCGGGGCGCACGTTGCCCGTGTGTCAGTGCCCTGAAGTTGTGAGGCGAACATGGCCGTCGAGCCATTCCCTGTCTGCCCGGAGAACCCCGGAACAGGCGAACATCCTCCCGTCACCCGAATACGTACGGACGAGCTGGTGCGCACTGTGGTCGTCGCCAGACCCCTGGACGACGTCGTCCAACTCGTCACCCTCCTGGAGCAGTCGCCCGACGGCCTGCCGATCGCCGCGTCCGTCCTGCGGGTGGCGGCGGTGGCGCGTTCCGTGGAGGACGTCTCGCGCCTCGTGGAACTCCTGGGCCCGCCGCAGCGCGGCGTCGACCGGATGGACGAGGCGATCCGGACGGCCGCCGAGCAGCGGCCCGTGGTCGAGGTCGGCCGCCTGGTCGCCCTCCTGCACGCGGCCCCGCACGCCGCACACGCCAAGGCCCAGGCCCTGCACGCGGCCGCCACCGGCAGACCCGTGGAAGACCTCGTCCAGCTGATCGGCCGCTTCGACGAGGCCCAGGGTGAGGTCCCTGGTCGGGGCGAGGTCCATGACCGGGACCGGAATCCCGCGTCCGCACCCGCGCCCGCCCCCGCGCACACCGCACCGCAGGGCGAGGAGCAGTCGGCCCGCCTCTGGCTCCGCCGTGCCGCCGCCGTCCTCGTCCTGCTCTGCGGCGCGGCCCACTTCCCGCTCGACTGGGTCGACGCGCCGAAGCACGGACTGGCCGCCTCGCTAGGCGTCTCCGTGCTGTGTCTGCTGGCCGGTACGGCGCTCTGGTTCAGCCGGTCGTCGCTCGTGGCCGCCGCTGCCGTGCTCGTCGCGGGCGCGCTCGCCGCCGCCCAACTGCTGGGCACCCACGCCGACTCGGCGGCACTCGCCTACGTACGCCAGGCGGGCGGAGCCGCCACCCCGCTGCCCGCTCTGGCGGCCTGCTGGGCGACGCTCGCAGCGCTGGCAGCACTGGCCGCCTCCCTCGCCCGCCGAGGGCGTGCCACCCGCGTGCGTGACACCGCACCGGATGCTGCCCTGGAGGTGAACTCCCTGCGGCTGTAGGCCGGTTGGTGGTCTCGGGGGCACGGTCGTAGGCCCGGGCGGGCATCGCTGGTGATTGCCGCCGGGGAGTCCGTTAGGGTCGAGCCCGAGCGACCGGGAGCCGATGCCATGGGGGCACAGTGCGATTGAGAGTGGAGTTCACGACCGAGCCCTTCGACCTCGACGAGGCGCCCGCCCACGCGCTGGTCGCCCGCGAGGTCATCGAGGCGGCCGATCTGGACGCGGTGGACGTCGGCCCGTTCGGCAACACCGCCGAGGGCCGCGCCGACGCCGTGCTCACCGCCCTCGACGCGCTGCTGCGCAAGACGCTGGAAGCCGGCGCGACCCGGATCTCGCTCCAGGTCAACGTGATCGACGGGGAGGGCGGTCAGTGACCGGCGGCGGGGACGGGTCCGCCGGCGCGGCCTTTGTGGCGGCCGTGAAACCGCTGGTCGACGCCATGGGCGGCGAGATGGTGCCGCCCGGCCAGGCCGGCCCCGACGACGTCGTGCTCGCCTGGGAGGGCGCCGACGTGGTCGCCGTACGCCTGCCGCAGCTCGCCGACTCGCTCGATCACATCCTGGCCGCCCTGGAGCGCAAGCACGGCAAGCCGCTGGCCGAACTGGACCGCAAGGCCAAGCAGGAGATCGTACGGATACTCGAGGCGCGCGGCGCCTTCTCCGTGCGGCACGGGGTCGAGACCGTGGCGGGCGCCCTCGGGGTCAGCCGCTTCACGGTCTACAACTACCTGAACCGCGAGAAGCAGGCCTGACGGGCCTCGGGGGACGCCGTTGGGGGGACGCCGTAACCCGGAATTTTCAACAAAGTGTTGACGTCTTGTCGCCGGAAGGCGTTAGCTGTGCGGAGCCCGTCCAGTACGCACAAGGCCACGGAGGCTTGCCGTGACGTCGAGTACGACCCCTGGTGGCCTCGCCCGGTTCAACGCCCTGGAGGACTCCGCGGCCCGCACCACCCTCCATGAGGCCTGCGCCTCCGCCGCCTGGGGGCGCCACCTGCTCGCCGGACGGCCGTACGCCACCGCCGAGGACCTGTACGCGGCGAGCGACGCGGCAATGACGGAACTGACCGCCGACGACCTCGCCGAAGCGATGGCCGGCCACCCGCCGATCGGCCGCCCCAAGCCCGGTGACCCGACCTCCGCCCGCGAGCAGCGCGGTATGGCCGGTGCCTCCGACGAGCTGAAGTCCGAGATGCTCGAACTGAACCTCGCCTACCAGGAACGGTTCGGCCATGTCTTCCTGATCTGCGCGACCGGCCGCACCGGCGAGCAGATGCGCGACGCGGTCAGGGACCGGATCGGCAACACGCCGGAGCGGGAGCGGGAGATCGTCCGTACGGAACTGGGGAAGATCAACCGCATCCGTCTGGCCCGACTCGTCGAAGTGGACTGAGCACACCATGAGCACCAGCACCACCGCCTCCGTGTCCACGCACATCCTGGACACCAGCATCGGCCGACCCGCCGTGGGCGTCGGCGTCCAGCTCTCCGCCCGCTCGGGCCGGGACGCGGACTGGCAGGCGCTCGGCGGCTCCGCGACCGACGCGGACGGGCGGTGCAAGGACCTCCCGGCACTGCCGGAGGGGACCGCCCATGTACGGCTCGACTTCGCCGTGGAGCCGTATTTCGAGAAGAAACAGGCCGATGCGCAGCAGGACGCCCCCGCGAATCGGGACAGCGGTGCGGCGGGAGCGTTCTTCCCGGAGGTGGCGATCACGTTCGCCGTCGTACCGGGCGAGCACTACCACGTACCGCTGCTGCTCAACCCGTTCGGCTACTCCGTATACCGAGGGAGCTAGCTCTATGCCCATCCTGGGACAGAACCAGTACGGCAAGGCCGAGAACCGCGTCGTGCGCGTCACCCGCGACGGCGCCACCCACCACATCAAGGATCTCAACGTCTCCGTGTCGCTCTCCGGCGACATGGACGAGGTCCACCTCTCCGGCTCGAACGCGAACGTCCTGCCGACTGACACCACCAAGAACACGGTGTACGCCTTCGCCAAGGAGCACGGCATCGACTCCGCCGAGCAGTTCGGCATCCATCTGGCCCGGCACTTCGTGACCAGCCAGGAGCCGATCGAGAAGGCGCGCATCCGGATCGAGGAGTACTCCTGGACGCGGATCGAGGCGGCGGGGGAGGGCGAGCACTCGTTCGCCCGGCAGGGTCAGGAGACCCGGCTGACCCAGATCACCTACGACGGTTCGTCGTGGGAGGTGATCTCCGGGCTCAAGGACCTGGTCGTGATGAACACGACCGACTCCGAGTTCTGGGGCTACGTCAAGGACAAGTACACGACGCTCCCCGAGGCGTACGACCGCATCCTGGCGACCCAGGTGTCCGCGCGCTGGCGCTTCAACTGGTCCGACGACGCACGGGAGATGCCGGACTGGGAGGAGTCGTACGAGCAGACGCGGAAGCACCTGCTCTCGGCCTTCGCGGAGACCTACTCGCTCTCTCTCCAGCAGACCCTCTTCCAGATGGGCGCGCGGATCGTCGAACACCGCGCCGAGATCGACGAGGTGCGGTTCGCGCTCCCCAACAAGCACCATTTCCTTGTCGACTTGAAGCCTTTCGGCCTCAAGAACGACAACGAGGTGTACTTCGCCGCCGATCGCCCGTACGGCCTGATCGAGGGCACGATCCTGCGCGACGGCGCCGAGGCGCGCATCCCCGCCGACCTCCCCAACCTCTGAGACTTCTAAGGACGTTCGTACGATGAGTCAGCGCATCGTCATCGAGAACTGCGCGGTTGCGACCGTGGACGCGGCCGACACCGAGTACGCGTCCGGCCATGTGGTGATCGCCGGAAACCGGATCGAGTCGGTCGGCGCGGGCAAGGCCCCCGAGGGCCTCGCGGACGTGGTCCGGCGCATCGACGCGAGCGGCCACCTGGTCACGCCCGGCCTGATCAACTCGCACCACCACTACTACCAGTGGATCACCCGGGGCCTGGCCACCGACCACAACCTCTTCGACTGGCTGGTGGCGCTGTACCCGACCTGGGCGCGCATCGACGAGCCGATGGTCCGCGCGGCGGCGCAGGGCTCGCTCGCCATGATGGCCCGTGGCGGAGTCACCACCGCCATGGACCACCACTACGTCTTCCCGAAGGGCTCCGGCGACCTGTCCGGCGCGATCATCGGCGCGGCCCGCGAGATGGGCGTCCGCTTCACTCTCGCTCGCGGCTCGATGGACCGCAGCGAGAAGGACGGCGGCCTGCCCCCGGACTTCGCCGTCGAGACCCTGGAGGGCGCGCTGGCTGCCACCGAGGCCACGGTCGACGAGCACCACGACCCCTCCTTCGACGCCATGACCCAGGTGGCTGTGGCCCCCTGCTCACCGTTCTCCGTCTCGACCGAACTCCTGCGTGAGGGTGCCGAGTTGGCCCGCCGTCTCGGCGTACGGCTGCACACGCACGGCTCCGAGACGGTCGAGGAGGAGCAGTTCTGCAAGGAGCTGTTCGGCATGGGCCCGACCGACTACTTCGAGTCGACGGGCTGGCTCGGCGAGGACGTGTGGATGGCGCACTGCGTCCACATGAACGACTCGGACATCGCCGCCTTCGCCCGTACGAAGACGGGTGTGGCTCACTGTCCGTCCTCCAACGCCCGTTTGGCGGCGGGTATCGCGCGCGTCCCCGACATGCTGGCGGCCGGCGTCCCGGTCGGCCTCGGCGTCGACGGCACGGCGTCCAACGAGTCCGGCGAACTCCACACCGAACTGCGCAACGCCCTCCTCATCAACCGCCTCGGGGCACACCGGGAAGCGGCCCTGAACGCCCGACAGGCGCTGCGTCTCGGGACGTACGGCGGGGCCCAAGTCCTGGGCCGGGCAAGGGAGACGGGCTCGCTGGAGGCGGGCAAGCTCGCCGACCTGGTCCTCTGGAACCTGGACACGCTGGCCCACGCGTCGATCGCCGACCCGGTCACCGCCCTCGTCTTCGGCGCGGCGGCCCCGGTCACCGCGTCCTTCGTCAACGGCGAACAGATCGTCGAGAACGGGCGGTTGCTGCACGTCGACGAGGACGAGATCGCCCGCTCGACACGCACTGAGGCCCGGCGGCTGGCGGCCATCGCGGCGCAAGCCTGATTCAGGGGGCCCGAAAAGACCTCCGGCCGAGGGGGACGGCCCTCGGCCGGAGTCCTGCCGACACAGCCTATGCAGCGGCTGGTCAGCCGATGTAGTAACTGTCGCCGTACACCTTCCAGTCGAGCGGCGGGTCCAGGTTCAGGTTCCCCTGGTCGAGGAAGATCCGCTGGGCCGTGTCCACGCGGCTGGTGTCCTCGTGGGCGGCCTCCTGCTCCATCGCCCACGTCCGGGCGTCGAGGAAGGCGTTCAGATACGTCGTCTCGTCGCCGCCCTCGGCCGGGGTGGCCGCGTTCGAGCGGGCCCGTGTGCGGATCCCGCCGAAGGAGACACCGTCCGTGCCGGGGCCGTGCATGACCATGGCGTCGTAGTAGACGAACTGGCCCAGCGTGCCGACACCGTCGTTCTTGGCGCGGGCCACGGCCGGGGTGAAGTAGGCACGGTCGCGCTCGTCGTCCTGGGCCGCACGGAACGCGGACGTCTTGGCGGCCTTGCGCCAGGCGGTGGGGAAGCCAGGGTCGAGGCCCTCGTGCGAGTCCGTGCCGTCCACCGCGCGCAGGGCGGGCAGGAAAGCGGCCAGGGCGTTGTCCGGGACCCGCTCGGTGTACAGCTCGACGAGGGCCAGCATGTCGCTCGTACCGGAGCAGAAGCCGATGATCCCGCCGGTGTAGCCGCGCCCGTCGCCGATGTCCTGGATGTACTTGTACTGCGCCGTCCAGTCCAGGGACGAGTTCTCCGCGCTGCACACCAGCCGCATCGCGATGTCCTTCTTGTCCGGGTCGTCGAGCCCGGTCGTGGTTGTGTCGGTGGTCGCACCGGACGCGATCCGCTGGGTGGTGAGGATCGCGGTGGCGCCGAGCGCCGCCAGCAGAGTACGGCGGGCGGCGGCTCTGTGCATCATCGGCACGTGAACTCCAAAAAGGGCGCGAAAGGAAGAGGTTGAGGGTCGCGCGCCAAGTTGGGAATGCCGTGGGGTGCGGGTAGGAGGTCGCTGTGAGTACCGGTCAGAGTCCGAAGAGTTGCGGCTCCGACGCCAGGGCCCGGAAGTACTCCTTGGGGTCGGCGACCAGTTTGCGCGCCTTGAGGTCCATCAGTCCGCCGACCGCCGTGATCTCGGCGGCGACCGTGCCGTCGGTCTTGCGGATCGTCTGCCGGATGCGGAACGTCTTGCCCTCACCCCAGACGAAGTCGCACGTCACCTCGACCTCGTCGCCCGCGAGCAGCTCCCGCCGGTACTGGATGGTGGTCTCCAGGGCCACCGGTCCGACGCCCTTCGAGATCAGCCCCGACTGGCTGATCCCGGCCTCCTTGAGCAACGCCCAGCGGGCGTGCTCCGCGTAGTTGACGTACACGCTCTGGTTGAGGTGCCCCTGCACATCGGTCTCGTACCCGCGCACGGTCACCGGGACGGAAAACGGTTCGGCCACGACTCTCCCCTTCACGACTGCTCGGCTTCACGAAGACGGAGCCAGCGTACTGAGCGGTCGCTCATAGGCGTCAACTGCCTTTGTGTGAACAGCGGTTACGTCCGTCGGGGCGACGCCAGCAGATAGCGGGCGCCGGTACGCGGTTCGGTGTGCTCGCCGACCTGCCAGCCGGCCTTCTCCAGCGTGGCCGCGCAGGCCCGCAGCGCGTCACCGTCGGGCTCGCGCACGGCGACGGCCTCCGGCTGCGGGGTCGCCCGCACCCGGTAGCCACCGCCGCTCCCACCTCCGTCGGCCGGGCGGTGGCCGGCCGCCTCCAGCGCCAGCGCGGCGGCCTGCACCAGATGCGTACGCTCCCAACCGCACGGACGGTCCATGGCCCCGTCCGTGTTGGTCATCCGGCGCAGCTCCAGCAGCCCCTGCCAGGCACTGTGCACCTCGCGCGTCCGGGCGGGCCCGGCGGCCGGTATCTCCTCCTCGCCGCCCACCCGCGCGGCGAACACGCCAGTCGCCCCGGCGGAGGCAGGCGCGACCTCGGTGACGGCCGGTGTGTCCCTGCGCGGCGCTTCCTCCCGTATGCGATGACCCGTCGGGGTCAGGAAGTGGTCGTGCGGTGGTCGCGGGTGCCGGAAGGCGAGCCCGCGCTTCACCAGTGCGGCGAGCTGGTACTCCGTACCCCGCAGCCGGCCGGTGACGGGGTCGGCGGCGTCGATGACACGTCGCTGGGCGGCGGTCGGCGGTCGTGTCATGGCGCACTCCTCCCCGGTCACGGGTCTCCTCGATCATGGGCCGATTCGGTGGATTCGACCCGTTCGAAGACTACGACCCGGCACTGACATCGAGGGCCCAGCGCTCCAGCTCCGCGAACTCGCGCTCCCTCAGACCCTTGCGCGGGTCGATCCGCAGCAGCAGCGCCTGCCCGGGGTGATGCTCGGCCACATGGCGGACGTCGAGGTCGGTGATCATGTCGTCGACCCAGGCGAAGGGGCGTCCGTCCGCCCACTCCACGACGCGGCGCGTCTTCCAGAACAGCCCGTCGGGATCCTCGGCGAACAGATTGGTGAACTCGATGACCGGCAGGTCGGCCGGCAGCCCGATCACAGGGCCGATCATCTCGTTCGCCCCGTGCATCCAGACCGTTGCCCACGCCAGGTCGTACGGCAGGGCGAGCAGCCGGGCGCCGTGGCCGGGGTGCAGCCGTATCCGCAGACCGCGCCGGAGCCGCCGGGAACCCGGTTTCTGCCTGGCCGACCAGTTCGGGGGGTGCATCCGGCGGGTCACGTAACCGCGCGGGGGCAGGATCCGGGCGCGGAACGGGTTGAGGGGGCCGTCGACATCGAGGAGCAGCAGTGGCCGGTCGGTCATTCGGTCCGTCATGGGGAAGGGCTACCCATGACGGACGGCGGCCGACCGCCCCGCTGCCACTACTGCCGATAACCGCTCAGGAACCGCCCGATCCGGCTGATCGCCACGTCCAGGTCGTCCGCGTACGGGAGGGTGAGGATGCGGAAGTGGTCGGGGGTGGGCCAGTTGAAGCCCGTGCCCTGCACGACCTGGATCTTCTCCTGGAGGAGCAGGTCCAGGACGAACTTCTCGTCGTCGTGGATCTTGTGCACCTTGGGGTCGAGGCGCGGGAACGCGTACAGCGAGCCCTTGGGCTTCACGCACGACACCCCCGGGATCTCGTTGAGCTTCTCCCAGGCCACGGTGCGCTGTTCGTGCAGCCGCCCGCCCGGGGCGGTCAGCTCGTGGATGGACTGGCGGCCGCCGAGCGCGGCCTGGATGGCGTACTGCGCGGGCGCGTTGGCGCACAGCCGCATGGAGGCCAGCATCGTCAGGCCCTCCAGATAGCTCTTCGCGTGCTGCTTCGGGCCGGTGACCACCAGCCAGCCCGAGCGGAAGCCGGCCACCCGGTACGTCTTCGACAGCCCGCAGAAGGTGAGGACGACCAGGTCGGGGGCGAGCGCGGCGACCGAGTGGTGCACGGCGTCGTCGTACAGGATCTGGTCGTAGATCTCGTCGGCGAAGACCATCAGGCCGTGCCTGCGGGCCAGATCGAGGATGCCCTCGATGATCTCCTTGGGGTAGACCGCGCCGGTGGGGTTGTTCGGGTTGATGATGACGACGGCCTTGGTGCGGTCGGTGATCTTCGCCGCCATGTCGTCCAGGTCCGGGTACCAGTCGGCCTGTTCGTCGCAGAGGTAGTGGACCGCCTTGCCGCCCGCGAGGGTCGTCACCGCCGTCCAGAGGGGGAAGTCCGGGGCGGGGATGAGGATTTCGTCGCCGTCCTCGACCAGCGCCTGTACGGCCATCGAGATCAGCTCGGAGATGCCGTTGCCGAGGAAGACGTCGTCGACGCCGACCTCCAGGCCGAGAGTCTGGTAGCGCTGGGCGACCGCGCGGCGGGCGGAGAGGATGCCGCGCGAGTCCGTGTAGCCGTGGGCCTGCGGCAGCATGCGGATCATGTCCTGGAGGATCTCCTCCGGCGCCTCGAAGCCGAACAGTGCGGGGTTGCCGGTGTTCAGGCGCAGCACGCTGTGGCCCGCCTTCTCCAGCGCGTCCGCGTGCTCGATCACCGGGCCGCGGATCTCGTAACAGACCTCGCTGAGCTTGTTCGACTGCCGGAACTCCATGCGCGCTCGCCCCTCCGGTTTCGTGTGTTGCTTGGTTTTACCAAGTTCCAGCTTGGAAAGTCCAACGACATGTCTAGACTGCGTCGCATGTCACCTCGCCGAAGCTACGACCAGTACTGTTCCACCGCGCGCGCCCTCGACGTCGTCGGCGACCGCTGGACCCTCCTGATCGTCCGCGAACTGCTGGCCGGCCCGCGCCGCTACACGGACCTGCACGCGGATCTCCCGGGCGTCAGCACGGACGTACTGGCCTCCCGGCTGAAGGACATGGAGCGCGACGGCCTGGCGACCCGGCGTCGGCTGCCCCCGCCCGGCGCCGCGTACGTGTACGAACTCACCGCCCGGGGACGACAGTTGCTGCCCGTCCTCCAGGCGCTGGGGGAGTGGGGCGCCCCCGAGCTGACCGAACGCCGGGCCACGGACGCGGTCCGCGCCCACTGGTTCGCACTGCCGCTGCTGCGCGGACTGGAGGGCGTGGGCGGCGGGGGACTCGTCGAAGTCCGGCTGGAGGAGGGCGAGTTCCATCTGTACGTCGGTGCCGAGGACGTTCCGGTGTACGGCGCCGGGCCCGCCCCCGAGGAGCCCGACGCCCGGCTGTCGATGGACACCGGCACCTGTGCGGCGGTCGGCCGGGGGGACGTGAGCGTGCTGGACGCGGTCCGGGGCGGACGTATCGAGGTGACCGGCGAGGGAACGCTCGCCAAAGCCCTGCGCGAGGCCTGATCGACACGACCAGGGGCCCGGGAACGGAACATGCCCGCCGCGTACAGCCGTGCGCGGCGGGCATGTTGACGATCCGTCACATACTGCTCAGGCTCCCGGCGGGACCTGCCTCGGCCGGCCCGAGCCGCGCGTCAGGGCGTAGCCGCCGACGCCCGCCAGGGCTGCCAGCGCGCCACCGATCGCCGTCCAGACCCAGCGGTCGGACCACCAGCCGGAGGCCCAGCCGTCGTCGGGCTCGATGCTCGACAGCACGGCGGACGTCGTCGAATCGTCCTCCGTGTCCTCGGACTTGACCGCGATCCCGGGTACCAGCGGCTCGGCCAGCGAACCGTCCACGGCCGCCGAACCGCCGATGTCCTTGGAGTCGACCCGAACTTCGGTGTCGACCGGGAGACCGAGGTCGGAGGTCGGGAGGTTCACGGCGGTCAGCCGGACGTAGTACGTGCCCGGCAGCGGGTCGTTGGCCCACTGCTCCGACCAGGCCCGGACCGTGCGCAGCGTGCATGCCAGCTCCACGGAGGCGGTGCCCGCGGCGGCGGTGCGGGTCTGGGCGCCGTACTGGCAGGCCTGGCGGCGCCGCAGACCGTCGTACACGTCGAGCTGCCAGGCCTCGGACGCGTGGGTGTCCGGCAGCTTCACCGTCGCCTTGACGGTGGGGCGCTGGCCGGCGTCGGCGGGGAACGACCAGTACAGGTAGTCGCCCGCGGAGCCGCTCGCGGTGGCCTGCTGGCCCTGGTCGATCTCCGTCGCCGTACGGAACGACGTGCCCGCCGAGGTGGGCGCCGAGCTGTCGTCCGAGGGGCTCGGGGAGGGCGACTCGTCGGCGACGGCCGGGACGGCGGCCAGCCCGAGCAGCAGCACGGCCGAACCCAACACGCGGACACCGCGCGTCAGTTGATTGCCGAGGTTGCCGAGGTTGCCGAGATTGTTGAGAGCACGCATCAGTTGGTCCTCCAGACCGCGAGCCGCCAACGAGAGAGCCAGCCCCACAGGACGCCCGTGAGGAAGCCGACCAGGACGAGCGCGCCCAGCAGCCACCAGCCACGGCCGAGACCGAAGGAGGCCACATCGCTCGCCTGGCTCGGACCGTCGACGACGTCGACGGTCAGTTCGAGCGGCAGACCGGGCGTGGACGCCACCCCGCCGGCCGCCGAGAAGGAGTTGGTGACCTGGAGACACACGGTCTCGGCCGCGGTTTTCTCGGCGTCGTCATCGTCGTCGGCCTCCGCTGTCGGATAGCGCAGGCCCGTCGAGATGACGTCGGTACGGCCGGTGCCGTTGCCCTCGCCGCGCACGATCTCGCGACCGTGCACGGTCACCGCCCGCAGCAGCACCCCGTAGTCGGGGTTGACGGCCCGGTCGGCCGACACGCTCACCGAGGCGCGCAGTTCCTGCCCCGGCTGGACCTCGACCTTGTACCAGCGCTGCTGGCCGAACTCCTCGCGGTCCGTGTACAGACCGGACTTCACCGCCGGGGCGTTCGTGCACCCGGTCGCACCCGTGACGGCCACCGGCGTCACCACCGGGTCGGCGGCGCGGACGACCAACTGGTTGACCTTGTCGGCGAGTTCGTCGGTGTGCTCGACCGACGTGTACGTCCCGCCGGTCGCCTCCGCGATACAGCTCAGCTGCTGCCGCATCTTGGTGTTGGGGACCAGGCCGAGGGTGTCGATGGTGAGACCGATGCCCTTGGCCGCGATCTCCCGGGCCACCTCGCACGGGTCGAGCGGCGCGCAGGTGTCCTCGCCGTCACTGATCAGCACGATGCGCTTGGTGCCCTCGCCGCCGTCGAGGTCGTCGGCGGCCTTCAGCAGCGCGGGGCCGATCGGCGTCCAGCCGGTGGGCGTGAGCGTCGCGACGGCCGTCTTGGCCTCGGTACGGTCGAGCGGGCCCACCGGATAGAGCTGCGCGGTGTCCTTGCAGCCCTCCTTGCGGTCGTCGCCCGGGTAGTTGGCGCCCAGCGTGCGGATACCGAGCTGGACCTCCTCGGGGGTCGCGTCGAGCACCTCGTTGAACGCCTGCTTCGCCGCGGCCATCCGCGACTGCCCGTCGATGTCCTTCGCCCGCATCGAACCGCTGACGTCGAGAAGGAGGTTGACCTTGGGCGCGAGTGCGGTGGTTTCGTCGGCGACGGCTCCGGCCGGGACCGCGATCCCGGCCGCCAGGGCGGCGAGCAGGACGCAGGCGCCCGCCGCCAGCCGTTGTCTTGTGATCATCGACGGATCCTATTGACCCAGGGCGACCCGCTTCAAAACGGGTCCCGTCAACGGCCCCTGTCGGCGGGCCCGTCAGCTGCCCTCCCGCTTGACCTCTCCCAGGGGATTGGGGAGTTGGGTCCACTGGTCCCCGGGCGTCTCCGGTGACAGTCGCATCAGAGTCAACGCCTTGGTGGGCAGGGGCTGTTCGAGCAGCGCGAGCAGATCGGGCGTGCGCGGCAGCCCCCGTACGGCCGTCTCCAGCGCCTCGCGCAGCGCAGCCTCCGAACCGGCGGTCGCGCCCAGCGCCCCCACCACCAGCGAGCCGAACAGCTTGCGGCGCAGGGTGGGTTCGTCGTCGGTGACGATCCGTCCGGTCAGCCGGGGCGCCGGGATGCCGTGCCGGGCCAGCCGGGCCGGGCTGACCCGGATGTCGGCGAGGTCGCGGTAGACCAGCCGCAGCGGGTCCCCGTCCGCCGACAGCACGACGAGCAGGTTCTGGCCGTGCGCCTCCAGGGCGACGCCCAGATCGAGCAGACGCAGACCGACGGTGAGGGCGAGCCGCGTGAACTCGGCCAGCCAGGAAGGGGATTGGTTCAGGCCCGTGGCGGCGAGGGCTCCGACCGGAACGACTCGCTCGCCCGCCACCACGTCCGCGTACTGGTCCGGCGGCTCCCGCAACACCGCTGCCAGATCGGGCGAGTTGGCGGTGACCGCGCCGAGGGTGCGGGTGATGTGCAGCAGCCCGTCGAGACGCGCGGCCATCGACTCCATGAACGCCGAGACCGTCGCCGCCGTCTCGATCGAGTACGGCGAGATGTCCCGCACCGAGGAGGTGAGCCGGGCGCTCAACGCCGTCTTGAGATGCGCGCCGCCGTCCGGGAGGGCGAGGCTGCGCAGGGACATCAGGGGATGCGCCGACAACCCGCCCCTGCCGGGCAGTTGGAGCATATGCGCCGACTGCCAGGGGTGCACCGGGATCAGCGGACGCTCCCCGTCCCACAGCCACTTGGGCCACTCGCCCCGCACGGCACAGTCGTCCGCCGCCACCAGCGTCAGCTCCACGACCGGCCGGTGCTCGGGCCCGTACGCGAGCTGCTCGGCCACCGAGAACCCGGGCCGGGAACGGCAGTTGGGGTGGAAGGGATGCCCGTCGATGACCCGCTGCTCCCACTCCCAGCTAGCTACCGGGGTCCGTACTGCACCGGCCTGGTTCGCGCGGGACAGGGCCAACGAAGCGACGCTGTGGCCGAGTTCGGCCGCGAAGGCCAGGCCGTGAGGGACGGCCAGGTCCGTAATCAGCCGCGCCGGATCGTCGTACGAGACCCTCCCGAGCCGTACGGCGGTCACGCTGCCGTCGACGGCGTACGGATCGGCGTACGGGCCCTCCAGGCGGCGGCCGTCCGCCAGCAGGAGATCCGCGCCGCCCTCGCGGCGGACGATCCACGGCAGCGGCTCATGGACGAGCGCCCGCCACAGCCGGGTCAGTACGGCGGCCCGCGCACCGGGCAGCTCGGCCGCGTACCGCGACGCGAGGTCGGGGCGTACGGCGGCCAGTTCGTCGGCGACCTCGGCCTCTGCGCTGGAGGGACGGTGCACGGCGGGCTCCTCAGGTGCGGGTTTGGGTGCGGGTATGTGCTGGTGAGCGGGTGGGCCGACGACAGACATACTGATCGTCGGCGCACCGCGGGAAACCGCACCGTAGGGAAGCACCGTAAGAAACGAGGGAACGCGTGGACCCCACCATGCACCCCACCGTGCCCCCGGCCGTGGGGGCGCACGAGGACACCGGAGCGCGCGCCGACGCGTACGCGGTCGCGCCCCTGCTCAACTGTCTGCTCCGGGAAGTCGCCCAGCCGGTCCCCGGCACGGGCGAGCCGCGCGTGTACCGGCTGCCGAGCGGACAGCGCCTGCTGCGCGTGCACGGCGCACGGCGGCCCGCCGCGCCCGAGGTGAACACGGGCGACGGCACCTGGCACCCGGTCGGGCACGTGGAGCTCGTCAAGCTCGTGGCCGAGGAACTCCAGGCGCACACCGGCCTCTCCAACCCCGAGCTGCCCGCCGAGATGGCCGACAGCCGAGACGCGGTCGCAGCGCTGCTCGCCGCCCGCGACCTGGCCACCCCGCCCGACGACCCGTACCGCCGCTCCGAGCAGTCCCTCCTCACAGGGCACCCCTACCACCCGGCGCCCAAGGCGCGCGGCGGTGGCCCGGTGGCGCGCTGGCTGCCGTACGCGCCCGAGGCGTACGCCGCCTTCCCGCTGGCGCTGCTGGGCGTACGCGAGGACGCGGTCGCCGAGGAGGGCGACGTATCCGCCCTGGACGCCTTCGGCACGGCCCCGCCCGGCTACCGGCTGCTGCCCGCCCACCCCTGGCAGCTCGACCTCGTCGGCCCGGGCCTGACGGACGCCTTCACGGACGGCCGGCTGATCCGGCTCGGCACGACCACGTCCGACACCTGGCCCACGGCGGCCATCCGCACGCTGTACGCGCCCGAGCACGACCTCTTCGTCAAGTTCAGCCTCGACGTCCGCATCACCAACGACGTACGCAGGCTCTGGCGCCACGACCTGCTGGCACTGCGCCGCACGGACGCGGTGGTCGTCGCCGCCGCTGCCAGGACCCCCGGCGGCTCATGGCTGAGCGACAGGGGCTACCGCACCGCCGACTTCGCCTTCGAGGAACTGGCGGTCCTGGTCCGCGACGGCCTGTACGACCACGTCGTCCCCGGGGCCACCCCGCTGCTCGCCGCCGCGCTGGTCGAGGGCTTCGACGGCAACCCGCTCGATGGGCTCACCGACCCGGCCGCCTGGTGGACGGCGTATCTGCGCTGTGCCGTGCCACCGGTCGTCGAACTGTTCGCGCGTTCCGGCGTCGTCATCGAGGCACACCTCCAGAACTGCCTGGTCGCGGTCGACGCCCACGGAACCCCCGTACAGGCCCTGTACCGGGACGCGGAGGGCGTGAAGCTGGTGCCGGACGTGACGCGGGCGGCGGGCTGGGAGCGGCTCGTGTACTGCCTGGTCGTCAACCACCTCACGGAGGTCGCGGAGGCGCTGCGGGAACGCCACCCGGGCTTCGACCCCTGGCAGGCCGTACGCCGGGAGTTGTCCCGCCACGACCTTCCCGAGGTCGCCGCACTCCTCGCCTCGCCCACCCTCCCCGGCAAGACCAACCTGCTGCTGCGCTGGACCGGCGCCGACGGCGCCGACGCCCGCTATCTGCCGCTGCGGAACCCGCTGACGGGGTGAATGGGCGGGGCGAGGGGAACCGTTCCGGACCCGGTGACGTCATGAGCGAGACATCTAGACTGATGGCCGGTATTGGGGAGACTTGCGGCTGATTGTGGCCGCTCGACGGGGGGATGGGGGAGTCATGAAACCGCTCGGAGCAGGTGATCCCGCCTCTGTCGGGGAGGGCAGATACCGGCTGGTCGGACGGCTCGGTCAGGGTGGGATGGGCGTCGTCTACTTCGGCCGGTCGCGGTCGGGCCGGGCGGTGGCCGTCAAGGTCGTACGGCCCGAACTGAGCACGGAACCGGGCTTCCGGCGCAGATTCGCCGACGAGGTGGCCGCGGCCCGCCGCGTCGGCGGCTTCCACACCGCGCCGGTTGTGGACGCCGACCCGGAGGGCGAACCGGCCTGGCTGGTGACGGCCTACGTACCCGGCCCCACCCTGCGGGACCTGCTCGACCAGGTCGGCCCCCTGCCCGCGGACACGCTCACCGTGCTGGCCGCCGGCCTCGCCGAGGCGCTGGCCGCCATTCATCAGGCCGGGGTCATCCACCGCGACCTGAAACCCGCCAACATCATCGTTGCCGAGGACGGCCCTCGGGTCATCGACTTCGGCATCGCACGGGCCCTCGACGGTACGGCCCTCACCCAGACCGGGTTCCAGATCGGCACGCTCGGCTTCCTCGCGCCGGAGCAGCTCACCGGCGGCACGCTCACTCCCGCGGTGGACATGTTCGCCCTGGGCGTCGTGCTCAGCCAGGCGGCGGGCCGCGCTCCCTTCGGCGACGGGGCGTCGGCCGCCTGGCCCTACCGCGTCGTCCACGAACAGCCGGACCTCACGGACCTTCCCGGCGGGCTGCGCGAACTGGTCGCGGCCTGCCTGGCCAAGGACCCGCTCGACCGCCCCGGCCCGTCGGAGTTCCTCGACCAGCTCACGGTCCACCACCCGTCGGACACCTGGCTGCCCGCCGAGGCGACCGCACTCATCCGGAGACAGGTACCGGTGACGGACCGCCCGTCGGCGGCGCCCATCGACCCGCGCGCGGGTGCGTTCGGGCCGCCGCCGGTCGCCGATGGACAGCCCCTGGCCATCGACCCGCGTACGGCGGTTTCCGCGCCGCCGCCGGTCGCCGACGGGCAGGCCTTGGCCGGTGACCGGCGCGCGACGGTGTCTGTGCCGCCGCCGGTCGCCGATGGGCAGCCCCTGGCGATGGACCAGCGCGCGGCGGTTTCCGTGCCGCCCCCGGTCGCTGGCGGGCAGGCCTTGGCCGGTGACGGGCGCGCGACCGTGTCCGCGTCGCCGTCGGTCGGTGATGGACCGGCCTCGGCCCTCGACCCGCGCGCGGGTGCGTTCGGGCCGCCGCCGGTCACCGATGGACAGCCCCTGGCGATGGACCAGCGCGCGACGGTGTCCGTGCCGCCGCCGGTCGGCGATGGGCAGGCACTGGTCGGTGACCAGCGCGCGACCGTCCACGCGCCGCCCCCGGGCGCCGAAGGGCAACACCCGGCCACCGACCCGCGCCCCGCCACGCCCACCCCGACGGCGCCTGCCGACGGCCGGGCCGTGGGCTCCTACCCCCTGACCGTCCAGTCGCCGCCCGGCCCCGGCTTCGGGCCCCCGCCGGACGTCACGCCCGTACAGCCGCCCGGAGGGCTCGTGCCGCCCGGCGGTGACGGGGCGCGGCGCGGGCGTCGAGGGACGGTCGCCCTGGCGGCGCTGCTGGTCGCGGCGGCCGTCGCGGGGCTGCTCGTGTGGCAGCCCTGGACCGGTTCCGGCGACCCCGGAGGCGACAACGCGGGCGGCGCCTCGCCGTCGCCCCGGAGTTCGACCCCCGCCGTGTTCCCCGACGTCCCGCTGCTGGTCCGGCTGGACACGGAACCCGGATCGTCGGAATGCCACAGCGTGATCGGCCGCCGCGACTCCACCACGGACAATCCCGAACAACTGATCGACGGGACCTGTGACGCCCTCCCGCAGTGGTCCCCCGACCGCGAGTCGTTCGCGTTCACCCGCAAGACGGCGGACGGATCGGCCGTGTGGACGGCGAACGCGGACGGCAGCGACGTCCGCCGGATCGGCGCCATCTCGGGCGGCCGGGTCTCCTGGTCCCCGGACGGCGAGCGACTGGCCGTCCTGCGCCGCGACGCGGACGGTGTGCAGCAGCTGTACGCCGTGAACGTCTCGGACGGCTCCGCGCAGCAACTGACCACCGGCACCGGGAAGGTGGACGACCCGGCCTGGTCCCCCGACGGCAAGCTCATCGCCGTCTGCCTGCAGAAGACGTCGGGCTGGCAGGTCCACGTCGTCGATCCGGCGCAGCCGGGCGCCGAACCCCGGCAGGTGACCCACCAGTCCCGGCGGGCGCTGGACCCCGTCTGGTCCCCGGACGGCCGTTACTTCGCGTACACCGCCGGAGCACCCGACGAAGGGACGGGGGGTGACATCCACATCGCCGAGACCGACGGCAGCGGCGACAGGACACTGGTACGGACGGCCGCCCAGGAGATGGACCCGGTCTGGTCCCCGGACGGCAAGTGGGTGGCCTTCGTGCGGGGGCCGTTCGACCGGCCGGCGATCTGGGCGATCCGCGCGGACGGCACGGGCGCGCGCAAGCTCACCACCGGCAGCACACCGGAGGGGCACCCTTCTTGGCGCTGAGGCCGGCGCAGGGGCGGGTGCTGGGATCGGCGCCGGGAAATGCCGTCCCGGCTGTCACACCTGATCACTATGCTCGCGGCATGAGAGAGGTCACGGCAACCCGCTACGTCGAGCCCCTGAGGTCGGGCGGTTCCGTCCCCGGGGTGGTCGAGGCCGACGACCTCGGCACCTACGTCGTGAAGTTCACCGGCTCCGCGCAGGGCCGCAAGGCACTGGTCGCCGAGGTGATCGTCGGAGAGCTGTCCCGCGCCCTGGGACTGCGCTTCCCCGAACTCGTCCTCGTGCACTTCGACCCGGAGATCGCCGACGAGGAACCCCACCAGGAAGTACGGGACCTGCACAGCGCCAGCGCCGGAGTGAACCTCGGCATGGACTATCTGCCGGGCGCGCGGGACTTCACCCCGGAGGTCGCCGCGAACTGCACGGTCGACCCGCTGGAGGCCGGGAAGGTCATCTGGCTCGACGCGCTGACCGTCAACGTCGACCGTACGGTCCACAGCTCCAACCTGATGATCTGGCCGACGCTCGGCATCGCGCCCCCGCGTCTGTGGCTCATCGACCACGGCGCCGCCCTCGTCTTCCACCACCGCTGGGACGGCGCCGACCCCACGAAGGCCTACGACTTCCGCCACCACGCCCTCGGCCACTACACCCCGGACACCCGGGCCGCCGACGCCGAACTGGCTCCCCGGGTGACCGAGGACCTGCTGCGCGGCATCGCGGCCGAGGTGCCGGACGCCTGGCTGGCCGGCGAACCGGGCTTCGCGACACCGGACGACGTCAGGGAGGCGTACGTCGGCTACCTGCACGCGCGCGTGCGGGCCTCGGCCGCCTGGCTGCCCACCGACTTCCCCACCCGGGAGGAACTCGCCGCCGAGGAGGCCCTCCGGGCGGCGAAGACACAGCGAGGCCGCCCGAGTTGGCTCAAGCGGGTCCCCGACCTGCACGGCAAGCCGGCGGCGGAACAGGATTGGTCGGTGCATCTCGGATGAGCCCCCACGCCCCCGTCGTACAGATCGAGTACTGCACCCAGTGCCGTTGGCTGCCCCGCGCGGCCTGGCTGGCACAGGAGCTGCTCACCACCTTCGAGACGGAGCTGGGCGAGCTGTCGCTCAAGCCAGGCACCGGCGGCGTGTTCGTCGTCCGGGTCGACGACGAAGTGATCTGGGACCGCAAGGAGCAGGGCTTCCCGGAGCCCACGGCCGTGAAGCAGGCCGTACGCGACCGAGTGGCCCCGGGAAGATCCCTGGGCCACTCGGACAAGTCGGATTCCTAGAAGACCAGAGGATCAGCCCTTGAGCTGCTCGTACGCCGGCAGGGTCAGGAAGTCCGCGTAGTCGGCGTCGAGGGCGACCGTGAGCAGCAGGTCGTGGGCCTGCTGCCAGTGGCCCGCCGTGAAGGCCTCCTCGCCGATCTCCGCGCGGATGTTCGCGAGTTCCTCGGCGGCGATCTTGCGGGTCAGCTCCGGGGTGGCCTTCTCGCCGTTCTCGAACTCGACGTCCGCGTTGATCCACTGCCAGATCTGGGAGCGGGAGATCTCGGCGGTGGCCGCGTCCTCCATCAGGTTGAAGATGGCGACCGCGCCGAGCCCGCGCAGCCACGCCTCGATGTAACGGATGCCCACCTGCACGGCGTTGACCAGTCCGTCGTACGTCGGCTTCGCCTTCAGTGAGTCCACGGCGATCAGGTCGGCGGCCTCGACGTGGACGTCCTCGCGGAGGCGGTCCTTCTGGTTCGGCCGGTCGCCGAGGACCGCGTCGAAGGAGGCCAGGGCGATCGGGACGAGGTCGGGGTGGGCGACCCAGGAGCCGTCGAAACCGTCCCCGGCCTCACGGTCCTTGTCGGCCTTGACCTTCTCGAAGGCGACCTTGTTGACCTCTTCGTCGCGCCGGGACGGGATGAACGCGGCCATGCCGCCGATCGCGTGCGCGCCGCGCTTGTGGCAGGTGCGGACGAGGAGTTCGGTGTAGGCGCGCATGAACGGGGCGGTCATCGTCACGGCGTTGCGGTCCGGGAGGACGAACTTGGCGCCGCCGTCTCGGAAGTTCTTGACGATGGAGAAGAGGTAGTCCCAGCGGCCCGCGTTCAACCCCGAGGCATGGTCGCGGAGTTCGTAGAGGATCTCCTCCATCTCGTACGCGGCCGTGATCGTCTCGATGAGGACGGTCGCGCGGACCGTGCCCTGCGGGATGCCGACGTAGTCCTGCGCGAAGACGAACACCTCGTTCCACAGCCGGGCTTCGAGGTGCGACTCGGTCTTGGGGAGGTAGAAGTACGGGCCCTTGCCGAGGTCGAGCAGCCGCTGCGCGTTGTGGAAGAAGTAGAGGCCGAAGTCGACCAGGGCGCCCGGGACCTGCTCCCCGTCGACCTGGAGGTGGCGCTCGGTGAGGTGCCAGCCACGGGGCCGCATGACGACGGTCGCGAGTTCCTCGTTCGCCTTGAGGGCGTACGACTTGCCGCTCTTCGGGTCGGTGAAGTCGATGTTCCGGGTGTAGGCGTCGGCCAGGTTGACCTGACCGAGGACCACGTTCTCCCAGGTCGGCGCGGAGGCGTCCTCGAAGTCCGCGAGCCAGATCCTCGCGCCCGAGTTGAGGGCGTTGATCGTCATCTTGCGGTCGGTGGGGCCGGTGATCTCGACGCGCCGGTCGTTCAGCGCGGCGGGGGACTCGGCGACGCGCCAGGAGCCGTCGGCGCGGATCGCGGCCGTCTCGGGGAGGAAGTCGAGGGTCGAGGTGCGGGCGATCTCGGCGCGGCGCTCCGCACGGCGCGCGAGAAGCTCGTCACGCCGGGGTGTGAACCGCCGGTGCAGCTCGGCCACGAAGGCCAGCGCCGCGTCGGTGAGCACCTCCTCCTGCCGGGGCAGGGGCTCGGCGTCGACGATGGCCAGCGGGGACGGCGCTGGTGCGGACATGAGCGGTCACTTCCTTCAGCGGGCTGGGCTGTGGGTTGCTGGTTGCTGCGTGGTACGGATGTTTCTGATCAGTGGATGCTAGTTTCCTCATCGTGGAAGTTCAATAATTTGTTGATGTCGAGATTCTCCGTGGCGAGAAACCCTCAGGTCAGGTGGTGCAGGTCGGCCGCGGTGTCGATGTCGTACGCCTGTGCCACATCCCCGCACTCGGCGAGCGTGATCGCGTCGTCGTGCGCCCGGAGATAGTCACGGGCACCCCGGTCCCCGACCGCGACCGCCGCGATACCCCCCCAGTGGGCGGCGCCGAACAGCACCGGATGCCCGCGCGTTCCGCCGTACGAGGCCGCCGCGAGGGACTTCTCGGAGGTGTACGCGGCGAGAACGCGGGCCATGGCCTCCGGCCCGATGCCGGGCTGGTCCACCAGGGAGACGAGGACCGCGCGGGCCGGCGTACCGCGCAGGGACGCCAGCCCGGCCCGTAGCGAGGACCCCATGCCCTCCGCCCACTCCGGGTTGTCGACCAGGACGCACCCGGGCAGGACCGCCCGCTCCCGTACGTCGTCGGCCCGCGCCCCCAGGACGACATGGACCGGCGTGCAGCCCGCCGCGCGCAGGGCGTCGGCCGCGTGTTCGACGAGGAGGCGTCCGCGGTGTTCGAGTAGGGCCTTGGGTCGTCCGCCGAGCCGTCGTCCCCCGCCCGCCGCGAGCAGCAGCCCCGCCACCTGGTCCGGTTTCTCCGTCATGCCTCCTGCATACCTGACGCGGGGCCGGATCGGCGGTGTTCACGGGCGTTCGAGGGCGCTCATGGTCGTTCCCGGTCGTTCCCGGGCGTTCGTGGGCTGAATTTCGGTCGATGGTGTGGCGCCTGTCGCGCGGGTGGCGTTTACTGTCCCGCGTCCCCGGCGCCCGACCAGCGCGATGGGGGCGTGCGGGGCGCATGTGGGGGCCGTGGGGGAGCTGTGTTGCGGAGCTTGGGACAGAGGTCGGTGACCGGCAGCGACGAAGATCCGAGAGTGGCGGAGTTGCGGACCGCGGTGTCCCGGCTGCGCCGCGAACTCGCCGCGCACCCGGCCGAGTTCCCCGACCGTGGCATCGCCGAGGACGAACTGGCGTCCCTGGCCGCGATGGCCATCACCGGCCGCCCCGAAATCCCGCGCCTGCGCCGCTCGTTGCTCCTGGTCGCCGGGGCGATCGGCTCGGTGAGTGCGCTGGCTCGGGGGCTGTCGGAGGTACGGGCGGCGGTGGAGCTGTTCGGGGAGTCGCCTCGGCGCTGAGTGCGCTGCTGGGTGGGCGGTTCGTTTGCTGCGGGCCGGTGGGGGCTGGTCGCGCAGTTCCCCGCGCCCCTTTGGGGCGCGCTGTACTGCGCCAAGGTTCGAGCCGCATGTCGGCGCACAGCCCCGCGCCCGTTTCGGGGCGCTGTTCTGCGCCCGAAGTCAGTGAGCGGGGGTGCCTGAGCTGGCCAGGGCCTCCGACAGTTCGGCGGCGACCTGCTTCAGGACGGGGACGATCTTCTCCGTCGCCTCCTCAGTGACCCGGCCCGCCGGGCCCGAGATCGAGATCGCGGCGGCGGTCGGGGAGTTGGGCACGGAGACAGCAAGGCAGCGGACGCCGATCTCCTGCTCGTTGTCGTCGACCGCGAAGCCGAGTCGGCGTACCTCCTCCAGGGCGGTCAGGAAGTCGTCCGGGGTCGTGATCGTCTTGTCCGTCGCGGCCGGCATGCCCGTACGGGCGAGCAGGGAACGCACCTCGTCCGGCGGGACGTCGGCGAGCAGGGCCTTGCCGACGCCGGTGGAGTGCGGCAGGACGCGCCGGCCCACCTCCGTGAACATGCGCATCGAGTGCTTGGACGGCACCTGCGCCACGTACACGATCTCGTCGCCGTCCAGGAGCGCCATGTTGGCCGTCTCGCCGGTCTCCTCGACCAGCCGGGCCAGATAGGGGCGGGCCCAGGTGCCGAGCAGCCGGGACGCCGACTCGCCGAGGCGGATCAGGCGCGGGCCGAGCGCGTACCGGCGGTTGGGCTGCTGTCGTACGTAACCGCAGACGACGAGCGTGCGCATGAGCCGGTGGATGGTGGGCAGCGGCAGCCCGCTGCTCACGGACAGTTCGCTCAGGCCGACCTCACCGCCCGCGTCGGCCATACGCTCCAGCAGATCGAAGGCGCGCTCCAGGGACTGCACACCACCGCTGGCGGCGGCGGGTTTGGCGGCGTCGGTGGAGCTGGCGCTGGGCGTCGGCACGGCGCGTTCCTTTCACGGCTGACAGGCGATGATGCAGCCTACCGGTCGGTTGCTTGACGGCCTGCTTGTATGTAGCTACGTTCTGATTTCTGGAACTGTAATTCCGTTCTGTGGAAACATCCAGGTTGTCGCCGGGGTCACTCTTGACGGTATGAGGAGGGCGGGGAAGACTCCTTCAACAGAACGTTGAATTCCGTTACGTGGAAGTTAACGGCGGGATTCGCGGTGGCAGAGAGGGGTCTCCGAGTGTCCGACGTCGAACTGGTGTTGCGCTCGACGCGCGTCATCACGCCCGAGGGGACGCGCGCGGCCACGGTCGCGGTCGCCGACGGCCGGATCGCGGCCGTACTCCCGTACGAGGCCGACGTACCGCCCGGCGCGCGCCTGGAGGACTTCGGCGACGACGTCCTGCTGCCCGGGCTGGTCGACACCCACGTGCATGTCAACGACCCCGGCCGCACGGAGTGGGAGGGCTTCTGGACCGCCACGCGCGCGGCGGCGGCCGGCGGCATCACCACCCTCGTCGACATGCCCCTCAACTCCCTCCCGCCGACGACGACGGTCTACCACCTCCGTACGAAGCGGGAAGTGGCCGCCTCCAAGGCGCACATCGACGTCGGGTTCTGGGGCGGCGCGCTGCCCGACAACGTCAAGGACCTGCGCCCGCTGCACGACGCCGGAGTCTTCGGCTTCAAGGCCTTCCTGTCGCCGTCCGGCGTGGACGAGTTCCCGCACCTCGACCAGGAGCAACTGGCCCTGTCGATGGCCGAGATCGCCGATTTCGACGGACTGCTGATCGTGCACGCCGAGGACCCGCACCACCTCGACACGGCCCCGCAGCAGGGCGGCCCCGAGTACGCCCACTTCCTCGCCTCGCGCCCGCGCGGTGCGGAGGACACGGCGATTGCGAACCTGATCGCCCAGGCGAAGCGGCTGCACGCGCGCGTGCACGTGCTCCACCTGTCGTCGAGCGACGCGCTGCCGCTGATCGCCGAGGCGAAGGCGGCGGGTGTACGGATCACGGTGGAGACCTGCCCGCACTACCTCACCCTCACCGCCGAGGAAGTCCCCGACGGGGCCAGCGAGTTCAAGTGCTGCCCGCCCATCCGTGAGGCCGCCAACCAGGACCTGCTGTGGCAGGCGCTCGCCGACGGCACGATCGACTGCGTCGTCACCGACCACTCGCCGTCCACCGCCGACCTCAAGACCGCCGACTTCGCGACGGCGTGGGGCGGCATCTCGGGGCTCCAGCTGAGCCTCGCGGCGGTGTGGACGGAGGCGCGGGGGAGGGGCCACTCCCTGGAGGACGTCGTGCGCTGGATGTCCACGCGTACGGCCGCCCTGGTGGGCCTCGACGCACGCAAGGGCGCGATCGAGGCGGGCCGCGACGCCGACTTCGCGGTGCTCGCCCCGGACGAGACGTTCACCGTGGACCCTGCGGCCCTCCAGCACCGCAACCGCGTGACGGCGTACGCGGGCAAGACCCTCAGCGGTGTCGTCAAGTCGACTTGGCTGCGCGGCGAACGCATCGTGGCGGAGGGCGAGTTCACGGCACCGAAGGGACAACTCCTGACCCGTACCCCCTGACCCTCTCCGGCTTTTCCCCCGTTATGTTTTCCGCGGTCCTGCAAGAGGGCCGCTGGCCTCCGGGCCCGGCATGACTGTGTCCCCCTGTCCTTGATGACCTGGGGGGTGGTG